>QKJM01000275.1 GCA_003249315.1 Archangium sp. | reverse complement strand
GGACCTGGGCCGGGCCTTCAACATGATGGTGGCGGAGGTGCGGCGGATGGTGCGGGGGATGGCGGAGATGGCGGGGGCGACGGCCTCGGGAGCCGGACACATCCACCGCTCGGCGGACGGGCTGCTGCAGACGGCCCAGGCGCAATCACAGGCGCTGCGTCAGATGACGGACTCGGTGATGGCGATGACGGAGGGTGTGGCGGTGGGGGCGCACCAGGCGGAGATGGCGGCGAAGACGGCGGAGGCCAACGGGCGGGTGGCGCGCGAGGAGGGCGAGGTGGTGCGCAGCACGGGCAGGAAGATGAAGGAGATTGCCCGGGTGGTGGAGCGCTCGGCGCGCACGGTGGAGCGGCTGCAAACCTCACGCGAGGAGGTGGAGTGGGCGGTGGAGTACCTCCAGGACATCGCGGACCAGACGCGGGTGCTGGCGGTGAACACGGCGATCGAAGCGGTGCGCGCGGGCGAGCACGGCAAGGGCATCGCCGTGGTGGCCGCCGAGGTGAGGGACCTGGCGGACCGGGCACGCACGGCGGCCGAGCGCATTGGCAAGCTGATGCAGGACAGCCGCTCGGAGACGGAGGAAGCGGCGTCGTTGATGAGGGAGGGGCGGACGCGGGTACAGGAGGGACTGGCCCTCTCGGAGGAGACGGGCAAGGCGCTGGAGCGCATTGTCACGGGCGCGGAGGAAATCCAGCGCCGGGTTGCGGAGATGGCTCGCGCACACGTACGGCACTCGAACGCGGGCGAGGCGCTCACCATTCGGATTCATGGCCTCTCGGAGCAGTCGGAGGAGGCCACGACGGGAGTGGAGCAGATCGCCCAGGCAGTGGAGGACCTCGAGGCCCGAGCGAAACAGTTGCGCCAGGAGGTGGCGCGCTTCCAGGTGGACGAGGAATAGCGCCCCCCGCCCAGCAGCCTCCGTGCCGCCCTACGCCCCGTATGAGGCCACGAGTGCCCGCCGATCCACCTTGCCGGCGCTGGTGCGCGGCAGGGCCTCCAGGAAGCGCACGCTGCGCGGCTGCTTGTAGCGAGCGAGCCGGCCCTGGCAGAACTCCAGCAGCCGCGCCTCGGTGAGGTCCGCCCCCGGCCGGAAGACGACGAGCGCCCGAGGCACCTCGCCCCACTTCGCATCCGGCACGCCAATCACACACACCTCGGCGACGTCCGGGTGCGCGGCGAGCACGTTCTCCACCTCGGAGGGGTAGATGTTCTCCCCACCGGAGATGATGAGGTCCTTGCTCCGACCGACGATGTAGAAGCACCCGTCCTCGTCCCGCCGGGCCAGGTCCCCGGTGTGCAGCCATCCGCCGGCCAGGGCCTTGGCGGAATCCTCGGGGCGACGCCAGTAACCGGAGCACAGGTGGGGCCCGCGCAGCAGCAGCTCGCCCTCGTCCCCATCACCCTCGAGCCGGGCCTCGACATGGAAGAGGGGCACGCCGACAGCACCCGGCTTGCGGCGCACCTCGCCGGCGGGGAGCCAGAAGTTGTTGGGGCCGGCCTCGGTGAGGCCATAGCCCGTCTTGAAGTCCACGCCTCGCGCGAAGAAACGCTCGAAGACAGGCATCGGGCACGGGGCGCCACCGCTGACGAGCAGCTTGAGACGGGAGAAGTCCACCGAGTCGAAGCGCGGGTGGCGCTGCATCTCGATGAACATCGTGGGGACTCCGAAGACGAGGCTGACGACGCCGCGGTGGATGACGTCGAAGACCTGCTCGACGGAGAAGGAGCGGCAGACGACGGAGGTGCCGCCCACATAGACGAGGGGCGTGGTGAAGACGTTGAGACCCCCCGTGTGGAAGAGGGGCGCGTTGAGGAGCGCGGAGTCCTCGGCGGTGAGACCCCAGCTCACCACGGTGTTGGCCGCGTTGGCGGTGATGGAGCGGTGGGTGAGGATGGCGGCCTTGGGCGTGCCGGTGCTGCCACCGGTGTAGCAGAGCACCCATGGATCCTCGGGCTCGAGCTCCACGGGGGGCAGCGGCGCATCCGAGAGCGAGTCGCGCGAGCCGAAGAGGATGTCCTCGGGCCGGCGCGAGGGCGAGTCCTCGAGCGGGACGACGTGACGAAGGCTGGGGGCCTGGGAGCGGACGGCATCGACCTGGGCCTGGAAGTCGGGGCCGTGGATGAGGACGACGGGCTCGGCGTCGGCGAGCAGGGAGGCGAGCTCCGAGGGGCTGAGGCGCCAGTTGAGCGGCTGGAGGATGGCGCCGAGCTTGCCGCAGGCGAAGAGGACGTCGAGGAACTCGGTGCAGTTCATCGCGAGCACGGCGACGCGATCGCCGCGGCGGACACCGAGGACATCCTGGAGGAGGCGGGCGGTGCGATTGGCGGAGGCATTCCACTCGCGCCAGGAGATGGGGCGCTCACCCCGGATGGCGTCGATGAGGGCGATGCGCTCGGGGGCGAGGGCGGCACGGCGGGCAAGCCAGTCATGGACGATGGGCACGAAGAGCTCCGAGCGGAGGGGAAGAAGAAGAACGGTGGCCCCAACCACCCCTCTCCCTCCGGGAGAGGGACGGGGTGAGGGTACAGGGTTCCCCAGCTTATACCCAGGAGGCCCCCCCGGAAGGCCCGATGCGCACTCCAGTCCCGCTCCCGCGCCTCCGGGACATGACCCCGAGAAGAACCCGCTCCCACCCGCCGCGAGGTGTTCGTCACCTTCTCAATGGTGGATGACAACCTTGCGCGGGTGAACGTCCTCGGGACGCGGATGTTTCCACCTCGACGATGCCGCACTCGGGTCAGCTTGCACGAGCCGATACCACTACGAACAATCGCCCCCGCTGTCATGCAGAGCGGGGCTCCGGCACCTCTCCGTGCGTGACCACAGGGGGCGCCCGACACATGGCAATCACTTCCGAAGAGCAGGCCATCCAGCACTTCGCGCGCAGGGGAGTCCTCACCCTCATGGTCTGGAGCCTGCCCGCGGGCCTCATCACCGGCCAGCTCATCAGCATGACCCTGGGCCTGACGGGCGGAGTCGGGCTGGTGACCATGGGACTGGTCATGCTGCCGCTGTCGTCGGTGCTGGGGCTCGCCTATCCCTATGGCCTGCTCCACTTCCTGGCCTCCCACGCCCTGAGGCCGAGGCTGGACGACCAGCCCGGAGCCCGCCTCACCCGCATCCTCCGGCTGCCCTGGATCGCCTCCTGCCTGGGGACCCCCATCATCTGGACCCTGGGCGGCCTGCTGTTCAGCTCCCTGCTCACGCTCTGGCAGGGCCTGGAGCCGCAGCGCATCATCGCGGGCACCCTCATCCCGGCCTGCTTCGGCGTGGTGCTGGCGGCGCCCATCAGCCTCAGGCTGGAGAAGCTCGTGCTGCCCCTCGCCCTGGAGGAACAGCGGAAGCACCCCACTCTCACCGCCACGGGGAGCGGCGTGTTCTGGCCGCGCCAGTCCTGGTTCCTCCCCTTCACCTACGTCTCCTCCATGCTCGCCACGCTGCTGATAGGCGCCTCCGTGGTGCTACTGAAGGTGGCGGACGTCCGCGGCAACCTGCGGATGAAGCTCGGCGCCGAGCAGGCCACGCTCCTGGCGGGAGAGCTGCGTCACGTGTTCCTCGTGGACCTGGGCTCCTCGCTGCTGTGGCTGTGCGTGCTGGTGCTGGTGCTGCCAACCCTCACCTACTGGATGCTGGCACGCAGGCAGGCGGAGGGAGCCGAGGCGGTGGAGGCGGCCATCGAGGGACTGGCGAGCGGCCAGGTGGTGGCCCCCGCCTGGGTGTCCACGGATGAGATGGGAGACCTGGCGAGCGGGATGAACCGGGTGCTGGAGCGACTGCGACAGCTACCGCGAATGCTACAGGGCTCGGCCTCACGCCTGCTGTCCGCCGGCATCCACCTGAGCATGGCCAACGAGTCCCAGCAGCAGAGCCTCTCCCGACAGGCGGCGGCGCTGCAGGAGGCCCAGGTCACCTCCGCGGAGATCGAGCAGACCTCCCAGATGGCCTCCGAGCGCGCGGAGATGGTGCTGCGGGTCGCCGAGCGCGCGGAGCAACTGGGACAGAGCGGCGAGGCGGCCATCGAGCAGACGCTGGCCGGGCTGGCTTCCATCCGGGAGGTGGTGGAGGAGATTCAGCGCAAGCTGGCGCGGCTGGAGACGAGCGCCACGCAGATCGGCAGCATCACCCAGACGGTGAAGAGCCTGGCGGACCGCTCCAACATGCTGGCGGTGAACGCCGCCATCGAGGCGGTGCGCTCGGGCGAGCACGGCAAGGGATTCGCGGTGCTGGCCAGGGAGGTGCGCGCGCTGGCCAATCAGTCCATCGCGGCGACCGGACGCATCGGGGAAGTGCTCGACGAGGTGTCGCTCGCCGTGCAGGACGCGGCGAGCATGGGGGACCATGGCGCTCAGCAGATTTCCAACGGGCTGGAGCGGCTGAAGGTCTCGGGAGAGAGTCTGCGCGGGCTGTCGAAGATCTCTCAGGAGAACATGGCCGCGGTGAGGCAGATCGCCGCGGCGGTGACGCAGCAGAACGCGGGCCTGTCGCAGATCTTCACGGCGATCGGAGACCTGGCGGAGAACATGCAAGAGACGCTGGGGCGGTTGGAGGCGACCCAGGAGGCCGCGTTGACGCTGCAGACCGTCTCGACCGAGGTGACGGAGATGGCGCAGGAGTTCAACGCCGGCTGAGCGTCATTCCTCGCTGAACGGGAGCGCCACGGGCTCCTCGGCCACGGACTGCTCCTGTGCCACGGGCTCCTCGGCCACGGACGGCTCCTCGGCCGCGGACGACTCCTGCGCCACGAGCGGCTCCTCGGCCACGGACGGCTCCTGCGCCACGAGCGGCTCCTCGGCTACGAGCGGCTCCTCGGCTACGAGCGGCTCCTCGGCTACGAGCGGCTCCTGAGCTACGGGCTCCTGGGCCTCGGCGGGCAGGAAGTGGGCGATGTCGTCGAGGCTGGCGTGAAAGGAATCCGCGCCGGGGTCCTCGTAGGGGTCCTCGAGATCATCCGAGAAGGCGATGTCATCGACGCTGGCGAAGAAGGACTCCGCCTCGGGAGCGCCGTCCTCCAGCCCGTCCAGTTCCTCCAGTTCCTCCGAGAGCGCATCCAGGTCCTCCAGCCCCTCCAGCTCCGAGAGCGCGGACACGTCATCGAGGGAGGCGCTGTCGGCGGCGGCCCGAGCCTCTGCGGCGGCTTGTGCCTCGGCGGCGGCCTGGGCCTCGGCGGCCTCCTGGGCCTTGGCGGCAGCATAGACCTGGGCACGAGCGAGAGAGGCGAGGGAGAGCCCCGCCGACTCCTTCGGCGGCTCGGTTCCTGTCGCCTCGGCCCCGCCCTTCAGGTCCACGAGTTCCTGGCGCACGGGCTCGTAGCCATCGACGAGGAGCAGCTTCGTCCGCAGCTCCTGGGACTCGCGCTCGCGCTCGGCCTTCTCCGCATCGAGCTGCTCCAGCTCGGCCCTCTGCCGGGCCAGCAGCGCCTCCTCGGGAGACTCGGACGAGGCGTCCTCCGTGCCGATGAACTTCTCGACGGAATTGATGCGCTGTTCGGCTTGGAGCTGCGGCGGAAGGGAGACGAAGGGGCTGCTTCCACCAATGCGTCGGATGCTCATGGGTCTCCTCTCCCGATACGAACGGGCCTCCGGCGGACGCACAAGGGGCCTTCCGGTCATTATTGTCGGAACGAGTACCCGAGGGTTGCGCCGGGGAGGAAAAAGAGGCCGCGACTCACGCGTGCGCCGCTCCGCTCCCCTTCTTCCACTCCACCCGCTGTCCTCTTTTCGGACAGGGGGCTGATCCTTCTCCGGACACTTCCCGTGAATCCATCAATCACCTCTTATTCCAGGATACGGCCCGCCAGGGTGTAAACACCTTTGTCAGCCGGGGGCACGGGGATGGAGCCATGTGGCACCAGGAGCCGTGGGCACCGGGAGTCGCTGGCGGCCGGGGAGGTAGGCCAGGTGCGGGGCGAGCTGGCGGTGTACACGAGCGGCGGCTCGGACGTGACAACGTGGTGTTCGACGTCAGCCCGATGAACGCGGGCGGCTCCCTCGGGGGTCGCCCGTCGTCGTTGCGGGGTCCGCCCGCTCGTCTGAGAGAGGGAGGAGCGCCTCGCATGCGCCTGTCCCCCCGGTCGCCCGAAAGGGACGTGCAAAGCGGCCGGCATTGGCGCACAAGGGGCGCATGCGAGAGCTCACGTCGGGAGCAAGCGGCAAGGTGGCCTCGTGGCTGGAGCTGTCGGCGGGAGCGCTGGCGGCGAACGTAGCCACGTTCCGCGCGCTGGAGGAGGAGGGAGGCGGCGCGCGGGCACTGGGAGCGGTGCTGAAGGGCAACGCGTACGGGCACGGACTGGGGCCGCTGCTGCCGCTGGTACACCCGCTGGTGGACATCCTCTACCTCATCACCCCGGAGGACGCGCTGGCGGTGAGGGCCCTGGAGGAGGCGCGGGGCCTGCCGCGCAAGCAGGTGCTGGTGCTGGGAGCCATGGACGCAGAGGAGGCGGTGGCGCTGGCGCGAGCGGGAGTGGAGGCGGTGGTGGGGGATGGCTCCTGGCGGGAGCTGGCAGCGGAGCTGCGCCGGGCGAAGCTGGGGCAGCCCTTGCGCGTCCACGTACACGTGGACACGGGGCTGGGGCGCGAGGGCTTCACGCCGGGGCAGATCGCCAACGGCGCGCTGGACTTCCTGCGCGAGTCCGCGGACGTGCTGCGAGTGGTGGGGGTGCTGAGCCACTTCTCCAACACCGAGGACGTAACGGAGCAGACGTACGCCGAGTCGCAGGTGGACGTCTTCGAGGGTGGGCTGGCGGCGCTGAGAGGCAGCGTGCCGGTGGAGGAGCCGCTTCAGCGCCACATGGCGGCGAGCGCGGCGACGCTGGTGCTGCCGAGGGCGCGCTACGATGCACTGCGGGTGGGGATTTCACTGTACGGGCTGTGGCCGTCGACGGAGACGAGGCTGTCGGCGAGGCTGGTGCTGGGACGGGTACCGGAGCTGAGGCCGGTGCTGTCCTGGAGGAGCCCGAGCCAGGTGGTGAAGTGGCTGCCGGCGGGGAGCTACGTGGGCTACGGGTGTACGTACCGGTGCCCGGAGGCGACGCGGGTGGCGGTGCTGCCGGTGGGCTACTTCGACGGCTACCCGCGGCTGCTGTCGGGCAAGGCGCACGTGCTGGTGAACGGGAAGCGGTGTCCGGTGCTGGGGCGGGTGATGATGAACCACATCATCGTGGACGTGACGAGGGCGACGCACGACGAGCGCCCGGTGACGGTGACGCTGCTCGGGCAGGACGGGGACGAGCACCTGCCGGTGGAGAGCCTGGCGGAGTGGGCGCAGACCATCCACTACGAGGTGGTGACGAGACTGGGCGGACACCTGAAGCGAGTCGTAGTGCCCTGAACACTCTCCCTCTCCCTCTGGGAGAGGGACGGGGTGAGGGTGCCCGGCCCTGGAGCTGAACCCCCGCCCCCTACCGGGCCAACTCGGGCCGACACCCGAACACTGTCATGTCCTCGGAGACAGTGGCACAGGTCCACCCGGGGCCACAGGTGTCCGGGTCCATGGGCTCGCACTGACGGAAGCAAGTGCTGACGGTGGCGCTGCCCATGCCACACACCTGGCCGGCGGAGCACGAGTCGGACAGCAGCGGATTGCACAAGGAGGCACACCAGAAGACGGCGCGGCCTCGGGACTGGCGCATGTTGCAGTGCTGCCCCTCGGGGCAGCCGGTGTCACGACAATCGCCCTCGGAGGCGACGAGACACTGGTGGAAGTCCTCTCGCACGCGTGAGCACCGTTGCCCCTCGGGGCAGCCGAGCTGGCGGCAGTCGGGAAAGCAGCCGGGGCCGTTGGGGCTGTCGGTGCAGGTGTAACCGGAGGGGCAGCTCGCGGCGTCCTCCAGCGAACAGGGCGCGGAGCACACCCGCTGAACGCACCTCAACCCCTCGCGGCAGGAACCCGAGGGGGAGAGGTGGAGGGTGTCACAAGGCTCTCCCAGGAGGCGCCGGCCCTCGGGCACACAGCGGCGGATGGAGGAGCCGGTGGCCCCGGTGGAGGCGCGGCGGCAGACGAGGCCGGGGAAGCAATGCACGTCCTCCTCGCACTCGGAGTCCAGACATTCGAAGCGGCGCGTCTTCCGATTGGCCACGCACCCCTTGCCGGGTGGACAGTCACTGTCGGTGCGGCAACTGCCACAGGAGAAGCCCTCGCCCTCGCGCGCACAGCGCAGGCCGGAGGCGGGGAGTCCATCTTCCAGCAACTCCGAGGAGGCCGGGGCCAGCGTCGTCACGGGAGCCGGCTCCGGAGGGGAGGAGCGCGGCCCGGGAGAAAGGGTGGAAGCGGCGAGGAGGCGGGGTTGAAGCCGGGCCCCGGTCGCCCCCAGGGAGGAGACGATCGGGGCCGCGACCCGGGCCTCGAGCCCGGTGACACTCGAGAGGAGCATCCGGGGCTGGATGCGCGTCCGCTTCATCGGGAGCGCCTGGATGCCGTCATCCTCCGACTCCCGGGGACCCGTCCCTGGCGAGGCCGTGGCGAGCCGCCACAGGAACAACCCCCCAATGGCCAGGAGTACCGCGAGCGCGGCCCCTTCCCGGCGCCTCATCTCTCGCCACATCCTCATGACATCCCCTCCGTGACGGTGGGCTCTCCTTCTGGACGGCGCGGAGAGCCCTCTGGGAAGGACTCGTTCCCTCATTCTCGGGCCGAAGCCGAGGGAGTTTCCGCACCCGCTTCATTCACACGTCGCCCGCCCCTCAGCAGGCGTAGGCATCACAACACATGATGTAGCCACCATCCGCACCACAGCCGCAGGGCTGGCAGTCCCAGCACTCCGCGGGCAGGGCGTAGGCTGCACCAGTTCCCAGCGCCACGGCAGCACCCACGAGCAACAACCAACGGCGCACGCTCTTCTTCTTGTCTGCTTTCATGCACGTCCTCCGGGCTCACGACTGCGATACGACACTCCTCACAGCGCTCCCCCCCTCCCGCGAGGCCCGTGACCTCCACTCCATCCGCGCAGCTACAGCTCGTGCCGGGCCAGGCCGTCGCCTGACGGCGCCCGGGTGTTGACGCTCACCCCCCACGTCCACCCCGGTGGGACATGACCGCTTGCGTCATACGGTCTCGCCCCAACCCCATGCGTTACCCAACCTAGCAGGCCAGGACACCCATGAGGAGGCCCCAAGTCACGTTCCGTCCACCCGCAAACTCGAACGGACGTGCCATGAATCGTGAAAAACGATATATTCTCGCATTGCGTCACTCCTTCCCCGACGCAACCGCCCGTATTTCCAGGAGACGAAAAGATGAAGCACCTGAGTCACTCCCTCTCTCTCGCCGCAGCGCTGCTGCTGGCCGGCTGCGGTGTCGAGCAGGAGGGCCTCGAGATTTCCCAGCAGGCCGCCGTGGAGCTCGGCACCACCACCCAGGCGGCGGTCTCCACCTCCGGCTTCACCCCGCACTTCCGCAACTGGCTCCAGGCCAATGGCTACGAGCCGCAGTACAACCTCATCCGTGATGACCTGGAGGGCGGCAGCTACGGCGGCAAGGCGAGCAGCTCGGACACGGTGGTGAACCAGCCGGTCATCTTCATCCACGGCAACTCGGACAAGGCGATCGGCACGGGCAGCATGGGCCAGTCGGGCTGGACCAACTCCATCGAGTACTTCCAGTCCAAGGGCTACAAGACGTCCGAGCTGTATGCCACCACGTGGGGTCCGGCGGACGCGGGGCTCTCGGCGTACCAGTACCACTCGAAGACGTACGTGATGAAGCTGCGCAAGTTCATCGAGGCGGTGAAGGCCTACACCGGCGCCTCGAAGGTGGACATCATCGCGCACTCCATGGGCGTGACGCTGGCGCGCAAGGCCATCCTCGGAGGCTGGGCGTACGACTCGCTGGAGGGCGGGGACTACTACGTAGGCCCGTCGCTGACGAGCTCGGTGGACACGTTCGTGGGGATCGCCGGCGCGAACCGGGGCCTCACGTCCTGCTACCAGACGGGCCCCTCCACGCCCACCTGCGGCAGCACCAACGGCCTGTACCCCGGCTGGTGGGCCGGCTGGTACGTGGCGGGTCGCTCGTCCTACCTCAACGACCTGCTGGCCCAGAGCCGCTTCGAGGGCGCCTACCGCTACGCCATCCACTCCACCGCGGATGAGATCATCGGCTACGGCGGGCTCGTCTACGGCGAGTACACCGCGCGCATCCCCGGGCAGACGGGTGAGAAGATGTACACGTCCTATCCGTACGGGCACTTCAACTCGAAGGACCTGACGGCCGACGTGCAGTGGAACATGGTGAAGAACCACTCCGTCCCGTAGGCCCGCGTTTCCAGCGGGGGGCCCGGACCCGGGCCTCCCGTTCGGGGTGCTCCGAAGCAAGTCTTCAGGGAGAGGGACGAGAAACGAGCTGCCTCCCTCCGGAAAAAGCAGCCACTCCTCAATGAAAGACGCCTACTCCATTGGCTCCTACTGGCTGATGACTGCTTCGTAGCGAACCGGCTACCGCGACTCGCCGTCTTCGGCCACGCCCTCGGACGGAGCCTCCAGGCCCTTCAGGAAGCCGAGCACCTGCTGGTTGTACTCCTCCGGGCAGTCCATCTGCACCGTGTGGCCGCAGCGCTCCAGCCCCACCAGCTTCGAGCCACGAATGTTCGCGTGCCCGTAGGACATGATGTCGCGCGCGTTCCCGCCGTGGAGGAACGGATTGGGGATGAGCCGATCGTCCTCCCCGAAGACGATGAGCGTGGGCACCCCCACCTGGTTCAGGCTCTCGCGCACGAAGTCATTGCGAGACAAACCCTCCACGGTGCGCACGTTGGCATAGGCATACGCGTCGAACTCAGGACTCTTCGCTACCCTCACGCGCTCCTCGATGAGCCAGTCCAGCTCCGGCCGCCAGCGCTCGAAGTTGTTCTGCCGCACGCTGCCCCAGATGTTGTACTCGGGCGAGCTCTTGATGAGCGTGGTGCTGAAGACGCGCTTGAACCAGGCCTTCTCCCGACGACCGAACTTCTCGAAACCCGCCGGCGAGGTGAGCACCAGCGCGCTCAGCTCCTCCGGGTAGCGAATGGCATACGAGAGCGCCGTCTGTCCGCCCATGGAGTGGCCCGCGAGAATCGGCCGCTGCGCGCCCGTCTTATGCACCAGCTCGCGCACCGCATCCGCCATGGCCTCCATGGTGTACGGGAAGGAGGACGGCTTGTCGGACTTGCCATAGCCCGGCAGATCCACCGCCAGCACCCGGTAGCCCTGCGCGGCGAAGGCGTCGAGCTGGTAGCGCCAGAACTTCAGGTACGAGCCCAGCCCGTGGATGAAGACGATCGTCTTTCCTCCCTCGGGGTTGAGCTCCACGTAGGCGACCTCCGGCGCGCGAGGCATGCGCCAGGCCGCGGCGGTGTCCTCCAATGCCAGGCGCTTCAGCGGCCAGGGCTGACCCTCGGTAGAGGAGTAGTCGTAGTCCTGGAAGGACAGGGGCGCTCGCTCCGCGTACGAGGTGGCGCAGCCCGTGGCGAGGCCCACCAGCGCGAACAGTCCTGCGATGGCTCGGGGAGTCTTCATGGTCAGAACGCGTACCAGGTGAAGGTGGTGAAGCCGGCCCAGGGGTTGGCCGTCACACGAGTGTTGCCGTTGTAGAAGTCACCGCGGAACAGGTAGCCGGCGTGCAGCCCCAGGGTCATCAGGTAGCGGATGTGGTACTTGAGCTCCACGTTCAGCTCGGTGCCCACCACGCGGCCTCGCGCCACTCCTGCCGTCAGCTCCGGTGGCGTGACGGAGGTGGTGGCGAAGCCCGCCCCCACCTTCAGGTTGAGCTTGTTCCGGATGAGGTCATACGAGCCGGTGGCCAGCAGCGCCCGCAGGCCGTAGCCCTGGTTGGACAGGTCCGTCACCGCGCCCGTGTAGTTGCTCACCGTGCTGGTAAACGGGAAGAGCAGCAGCATCTTGTGGTTGAACCACACCGCGCCCGGCAGGCCGTACTGGTTGAGGGTGAAGGCGCCGGTGTAGTGGTCGTCCTCCAGGTTGGCATCGCCCGTGGAGAACATGCCCTCGAGCGTCACCAGGTCGTTCGCGGTGCGCCCGAAGTTGTAGAGCAGCTCCAGGTTGGCGGACAGGCCGCTCACGTCCACCTGACGGTTGAGCGTCGTGTCGGCCTTGGCGCTCCGGTAGCGGCCCCCGTTGTACATGAGGAAGCCGGAGGCGCCGAAGCGGCCAGTACGGAAGTCGATGTTGTGATTGAAGTGGGCTCCAGCCCACCCCACCCAGCCAGAGGGCCGGTCGATGGAGAAGCGCGGCACGCCGGTAAAGCCGCCCAGGCCCGTGGACGCGGGGCCGCTGCGCACCAGTCCCTCGAAGGCGTAGGCATCGCCCTTGGTGTCGTCGCGCAGGTACCACAGCGACACACCCACGTGGGTGCCCGGCGCCACCGGGTACACGTAGTCCGCCATGCCCAGCCAGACGAACTTCAGCCGCGGATCATCCTCCGTGGCCTTGTCCGACTGCGCGCTGCCCAGGGGCAACAGACTCAGCTTCGCGCGGTGCCCCTTGAAGTTTCCAAAGGCGCTCAGGCCCGTGGCGTCGCTGCCCAGGAAGGTCAGCTTGTAGCCCGTGCGGATGATGTCGTTGAGCGGGGTGCGGGTGGGATCATGATACGTGTCGTAGACGGACTGCGTCCCCACCAGGATGGACAGCTCCGCCGGCTTCTGCGTCGGGTAGAGCGCGACGTTGACGTTCTTCGTCTGGATGTTGACCTGATCCGCGTTGAAGCCGCCGCCCTCGTTCTGCTGCAGGGCGTTGGCCGAACGGCCCCAGAGGAAGTCCACCTCGAACTGGGCTCGGAAGGAGGCCAGCCCGTCCACGAAGTGCGGGCTGT
>QKJM01000165.1 GCA_003249315.1 Archangium sp. | reverse complement strand
GCACGAACGCCCTGGAAAACGTTCAAGGAAGCCGCGGAGCAACCCGGCAACCTGAAACTTCAACTGCATGCGCGCAAATACCTGCGAGGCATCGCGGGAGAGATGGTGACGGAACGCTCGGCGGCGAGGCTGTTTCCGGGTTACAAGGTGAGAAGGCGGCAGGTGGCCCTGAAGGACGGCCACATCATCGACTTCGAGTTGGAGGCGACGAATGGGACGGTGCGCCGGGCGTTGGAAGTCAAGGGGTGGACGGCCGACACCTGGCGCCGGGCGCTCCTGGCCTGGAAACTCGACGCGGCAGGCGCGAGGCTGGACCCAAAGCAGGAGCATTTCCTCCAGCAACTCGACAGGCTCGTTGAGCAACTCAAGGATGCGGAACAGGCTCCCCGAGGGAAGCCTTTCCTCGTTTGCACAGACAAGCTGAGCCAGCAGGTCAATGAGGATTTGAAGCAATTTCTCAAGGACAATTCACTGGCGGTTGACGTTGAATCAATGAGGGAGTTGGAAATGGTAGCGACAACGAAGCGGTTGCGAGCGGCCTTCAATCTGCCAGAGATGCTCCCCGGCAAGGGCACAGGAGCAAAACCATGAGTTGGCGGCGACGCTGGGTAGTGCTGGTCCCCGGGGACGTCGCATGGGTGGAGAAGCGAACCCGCGAAATCCTGGAGGAGGATGGCGATGGTGACGAGCATCATTTCATGGTCATCCCAGGCCGGGGGCACTATCAGGCCATTGTAGACAAGGCTCACCAGGACATTGGACCGGAAATGGTGCTCGGGAGGGTATTGTCGTATGAGTGCGAGGAACCCGTGTATGCGATCGAGGGCATCCCGGAGCTTCCGTTCGTCGCGCGTTTCCAGAGGGGGGAGGAACGTGCGGAGGACCAGGAACCGGAGGAACTGATACGCTCGCTCGGATGCGAGAGCCCCTGGACAGTGGAGCCTCCGAGGAAACGGCGTAAGAAGCCGACGCGGACGGCTGCATTGATACAGGGGCTGAGCGCGACCAGAGTGCGCAATGCACTGGAGGAGCAAGAGGTGCCGCTGCCACCTGGATCCTATCGTATGGAAGAGACACCCCAGGGAGTGCTTCTGGGGGAGGACTCCCCCTTGCTGAGCTTTGCCCTGATTCGCCTTGCGTATCAGTTCCCCAGTGCGACCATCTATTCGGTCACTGCCACGCCCAATCTGGACTTCTTTGTTGTTTCTGTGTCGCAACACAGGAAGACAGTAGAGTTCGTACCACCGCCCAAGGAGGCCACGTACTACCCTGCCATCCACGAGGTGATGGGCGAACGGACGCCCGAGCGCATCCTCGCGGCGCTGGGAATTCCGAAGGAGTGGTTCCAACTCTGAGCCGGCGCGTCAGGATTGGGCCGCGACCAGCGCCGCGTTCGCCTTCGCCAGCGGGCCGCCTTCGTGCGGAATCCGCTCGAAGTCCCCTCGCAGCGCCTTGAGGGCGAACTTCTCCAGGTCGATCTCCCGCCGGGTCCTCACCCCCAACGCACGCAGCCCCTCCGCCAGCGGGCCGTAGCCCAGCAGGCCGTGCTGCAGCAACAGCCCCGCCGCAACCCCGCTCAGCAGCCTCCAGCCCCGCCCCTCCTTCCAGACCAGCAGCCCCACCAGCATCACCGCCGACGCCCCCACGGACAGCAGCCGGTTCAGGTCCCACTCCCGCTCCAACTTCTCCAGGTAGCGGGTGATGGCGGCCCTGTCGTGCTGCTCCGCCATGTGGCGCACACAACGCTCCACCCTCTCGTCAATCCGCCGGTTCGTCCCTTCCGGAGTGTGCCGCCGCACCGCATCCGTCGACATCCGGTTCCAACTCTCCATCACGCCTCCCTCCCGTCTGGCAGGCATCTCTTCCTTCTCAAGCTAGAGACGCCTCCTCCCCCCGGGCCATGGCCCCCTCTCCTCCGTGCCCCCCGCCTCCTTCCCCGAGTAGCCAGCCGTCCCCTCTCCCCGCTCCTCCCCATCCTCCCACTCCGACGGATGCCTAGCTTGCGTGGGGTGAATCGCCTTCCTCGACTGCTGCTCGCCTGCCTGCTCACCGGCTTGGCCTGCACCCACTACGAGAACCCGAGGGATCTCCGCATCCATCAGGACATCCCCTCCTCCGGTGAAGCCCTGTCGCTCGCCCTCTTCCAGTCCGTGGGCGTGGGCCTGAGCCCTGGCCACTCGGTGGAGCTGGTGCAGGACGGCCATATCCCCGAGGCCCTGGAAGCCGAAATCCACCAGGCCCGCGAGTCCCTCCATCTGCTCGTCTCCTCCTGGCAGCCCGGTGCCACCTCCGAGCGCCTCGTACGCGCTTTCGAGGCCCGGCAGCCAGGCGTGGCCTGCCGCATCCTCGTGGACCCGCTCTACAGCCCCTACTTCCAGGAAGAAGTGGCGCCGCGGCTCATCCGCGCCGGGTGCGAGGTGCGCCTCTTCCGCCCCTTGCCCGGTGATGCGGTGCTGCCCGACAAGGAGCGGCTCGAGGCCCGCAACCACCGACAGCTCGTCATCCGCGACGGACGCAGCGGCCTCACGGGCGGCGTCGGAGTGGGGCCCGTCTGGCGCGACACCTCCGTCCACGTGCAGGGCCCCACCGTGCGCGAGTTGCAGCAGACCTTCGCCCGAGCCTGGCAGGAGGCGGGCGGCGGACTGCTTCCGGCTTCCGCCTTCCCCCCACTCGCCCCCACGGGCGAGGCCCGCGCCGGCTTCGTCGCCAGCAGCGGCTCGATCCACCTCAGCCACACCGAGCGCATGCTGCAGGTGCTCATCGCTTCCGCGCGGCATCGCCTCTGGCTCACCAACGCCTGCTTCGTCCCCACCACCGCCACCGCGGACATGCTCATCCGCAAGGCTCGCGCCGGCGTGGACGTGCGCGTGCTCGTTCCCGGCCTCCGCTACGGCAACCCCCGCGTGCTCGACGCCCAGCGCGCCTCCTACGCCCGCCTGCTGGAGAACGGCGTCCGCATCTGGGAATACCAACCCTCGCCCCTGCGCGCCCACACCCTCCTGGTGGATGAGCAGATCGTCACCGTGGGCTCCATCAACCTCGAGCCGCGCTCCCACGCGTTCCTCGAGGAGGGCTCCCTCGTCGTGGAGGATGCAGACCTCACCCGCTCTCTCGCCAACAGCTTCCAGCGTGACCTGACGCGCGCCGTTGAGGTGCATCCCGGGGATTGGACGCAGCGAGGGCTCCTCGAGCCCCTCTCCGCCGAGCCCCTCACCTCCGCCACCGACTGTCCCTGAAAGGGGTACTTCGCCACCCCCATGGAGGGGCCGCGTCACCGCCGCTCGCGCACCACCAGGTCGCGCCGGGCGGAGAGGCCCCGATCATCGGTGACGAGAATCTCGTGGGTGCCCGGCGACGGCGCCCACCACACCCGCTCGTCCGCGGGCGCAGAGGCCAGGAAGGCTCCATCCACGAACCACGTCAGCTCCCGTA
>QKJM01000702.1 GCA_003249315.1 Archangium sp. | reverse complement strand
GTTCCTCTTCAAGGAGTACAGCAAGGAGCTGTACCCGAAGGCGGACGACATGGTCCGTTATCTTGAGGGCTTCGCCGAGCATTTCAAACTGAAGGTGCGGCTGAACACCCTCATCTCCCGGGTTTCCAAGGGCGAGGATGGGCTCTTCCGCGTCCAGAGCACCGAGGGAGACACCTGGACCTGCAGAGAGTTGGTGGTGGCCACCGGGCCGAGGCTGCCGCACGTGCCGGAAATCCCGGGCATCGAGCATGCCGAGGCCTATGAAACCGTGTCCTTCGATCCGAAGGGCTTCGAGGACCAGCGGGTGCTCATCATCGGAAAGGGCAACTCGGGCTTCGAGCTCGCCGATGAACTCCTCTCTGCGGCGTCCATCATCCACTTGGCGAGCCCGCACCCGGTGCAGCTCGCGTGGAAGACGCGCCACCCGGGCCATCTGCGCTCGCAGTACGCCCGCATCCTGGATACCTACCAGCTCAAGACGCTCAACGGCGCGCTCGACTGCCACATCCACGGCATCGAGAAGCGAGAGGACGGCACGTTCAAGGTGGTGCTGACGTATGTGCATGCGGACGGGGAGGAGGAACACCTCATCTATGACCGTGTCATCCGCGCCACGGGCTTCCGCTTCGACGCCTCCATCTTCGACGAATCCTGCCGTCCCCGCCTCACCGTGGAGGAACGCTTCCCGGAGATGACGCCCGAGTGGGAGTCCACCACGGCCAGCGGCATGCATTACGCGGGGACGATGATGCAGGTGAAGGACTTCCGCATCTCCTCCTCCGCCTTCATCGATGGCTTCCGCTACAATATCCGCACGCTCCACCACCTGCTGGAGGCCCGCTACCACGGCGCCCCGCTGCCCGGCCACGACACGGAGTTGAACCAGGATGCCCTCGCCAACTCGGTCATGGACAGGGTGTGTCGCAGCTCGGCCCTGTGGACACAGTTCGGCTTCCTGTGTGACGCCATCGTCATAGACGAGGCTGCGGAGAAAGCGAGGTACTACTACGACCTGCCGGTGGAGTACGTGCGCGAGGGCGGGCTGGGCAACAACGCCCACTACTACATCGTCACCTTCGAGTGGGGTCAGTGGAGCGGGGACGTCTTCAACATCACGCGCCACCCGCGCGCGGACATGGCGTACACCAATGTCTTCCTCCACCCCATCGTGCGGCGCTACCACGGCAAGGAACTCGTCTCGGAGCACCACATTCTCGAGGACCTCTTCGGAATGTACCGCTTCGAGGGGGAGACGGGCATCGTCGAGCGCCGTTCCGGCCGGGACATGAAGACCTACCACTTGGAGGAGCACGATCGGCCGCTGCGCAACTTCTTCGCCGAACAACTGGCCGACAAGTCCCGCCCCCAGAAGGCGGCGGGCTAGCGGGCTGCGTTTCACCAGGCAGGGAAGTCGGGCCTGCGGAGGGAGGCCCGTAGAGGCAAGGGCCCCGAGCAGCTCTCTGAACGAGTTTGGTTACTTTGCCTCAGGTGCCAGAGGCCGCGCGCGCGGCTTGGCGCATGCGATCGACATACTTGCGCTGGCACAGGGCGTAGGCCTCGTTCAGCAGCGGGCGCAGCTTCTCGTACGTCGACTGGCTGGGATTGAGCACGCAGAGCCAGCCCATCCAGGCGTAGACGGGATGGGGCAACAGGATATCCAGCGCCCCGAAATCATGCCCGGTCTGCACCACACCCCCGGCGGGCGGCCGCGAGGGCAGCTCTCCGAAGAGCTGGCGATACGTCTTCTTGGAGACGCCCAGGTTGACTCGATAGACACCGGCCCTGTCGAGCCGGGAGGCCGAATCATTGGGGCCGTTCCCCTCCTTGAGGGTGAGGAAGTAGATGCCCTTCTTGAGCCGGCTGTCCGGGTTGTAGAAGAGCGCGGACTCGCCCCAGGTGGTATGGCGCTGCATACCCAGATAGGTTGACTGGACGTCGGAGAGGAGTTCTTCGGTGTTCATCATGGGGCGTAGTCTCGTCGGTGGAGGAGCACAGCGTCGATCAGCTCATCCAGATGGTGGGGGGCCGTGGTGTAGTTGTTGATAGCGACGCGCAACCAAGTGTCCCCACGCCAGTCCAGGAGGGATATGTAGCTGTGGCCCTCGGTGATGAGGGCGCGCTGCACTGCGGCGTTGAGCGCTTCGCGGACCTCTCTCGTGGGGGCCCGTAGACGGAAGCTACAGATGGGGAGGGAGGGCTCGTGCAGCAACTCCAGTTCCTCGTGCCTGGACACCCGCCGGGCCAAGTGGCGGGCCGCCTCCAGGGTGCGGCCGAGCAGTTCCAGATAGCCCTGACGCCCCAGGTGTTTGAGAGTCATCCACAGTCCCAACGAGCGCCACTGGCGCGTTCCATAGGGGCTCATCTGGAAGAGGTCCACCTCTCCGCGGTCCTCCCAGTAATGGCCGCTGGCGGAGAAGCTCTGGAAGAGTTCCCGGCCATCCTTCACCAGCAGGGCACCGATGCCGAAGGGGAGGAACAACCACTTGCATGGATCGATGGTGAGCGAGTCGGCCTGGTCGAGGCCGGTGAAGAGGTGCTCGCACCGCGGGTGTCGGGCGAGCACGGCGCCCGAGGCTCCATCCACGTGGAACCACATCCGGTGCTCCCGGGCCACTGCGGCGAGTTCCGCGAGCGGGTCCACCGCCCCCGTGGCGCTGGAGCCCGCCACGCCCACCACGCACGTGGGCCGCATTCCCTGAGCCACATCCCGGGCGAGGGTCTCTCGCAGCGCCCGCATGTCGATGCGGCCAGTGGCATCCACATCGACGAGCCGCAGCGACTCCCGGCCCAGCCCCAGCAGATCCAAACCACGCCATACGGAGAAGTGACCTTCACGAGACATGTAGAAGGTGGGGCGCTGCCCCAGCCCGGTTAGCCCCTGCTGCTGCACTTGGCGTCCCAACAGGGTGTCCCGGGCAAGCTTCAGGGCGCTCGCATTGGCCAAGGTGCCGCCCCCCACGAAGATACCATGGGGCAGCCGGCCCGGGTGGCGCGGAAAGCCCACGAAGTCCGCCAGCCATACCAGGGTTTCGGCCTCGATGACCGTGGCGCCCGCGCCCGCCCGCCAGGCGCCGGGCACCTGGTTGAGTCCACTGGCCAGCAAATCACCCACTAGCGGCGCCATCAGCGGCCGGGGCGAGATGTAGCCAAAGTAGCGTGGATGCGAGACGTTACAATAGCCAGAGAAGATGAGCCGCTCGGCCTCCTTGAGCACCGAGGGGAGCGCTCCAGGCTGCTCGGGCAAGGGCTCCGGATTGGCGAGCCTCTGCTGAAGTGCCTCATCCATGCTCAGGGCAGGCCGGGCTTGGGCCTCATCCCGAGCGGAGGCCAGAACGTCCAGGACGTGTGAGAACGCGCGCCGCAGTTCCACCCAATCGTCCTGAATGCAAGAAGTTTCCGCCAAGACAATCCTCCGAACAGGAAGCGACGAGCCCTCCC
>QKJM01000296.1 GCA_003249315.1 Archangium sp. | reverse complement strand
CTTCCACAGCTCGCGCCCGTGGACGCCGTCATCGGCGATGAAGAACAGCGTGTCACCCATGGCCACGAACTGGTTGGCGTTGCTGCTCCAGCGGTCCGGGTAGATGTCCTTGATGAGCACGGTGCCCTCGGGGGTGCCGTCGCTCTTCCACAGCTCGCGCCCGTGGATGCCATCGTTGGCGGTGAAGAAGAGCAGCTCACCGACGCGCGTCAGCTCGCTGGGACTGGCACCGGGGGCGCCCGGGAAGAGGTCCTTGACGAGCGCCGTGCCCTCGGCGGTGCCATCGCTCTTCCAGAGCTCCCAGCCCAGGTCGGACTGGTAGGCGTTGAAGAAGAGGGTCGAGCCCAGCGTGGCCATGTTCCCCGACATGTTGATGGAGCGGACGAGCACGGTGCCCTCGCTGGTGCCATCGGTCTTCCACAGTGAGTTTCCATGGACGCCATCGTTGGCGGTGAAGAAGAGCAGCTCGCCGACGCGCGTCAGCCTGCTGGGACTGGCACCGGGGGCGCCCGGGAAGAGGTCCTTGACGAGCGCCGTGCCCTCGGGGGTGCCGTCGCTCTTCCACAGCTCGGTGCCATGGAGGGCGTCATGGGCGGTGAAGAAGAGGCTCCCTCCCACGTCCGTGAGGCTCTGGGGCCGGGAGGAGTTGGCCGGGAAGATGTCCTTGATCATCCAGGTGCCCTGGGCGGTTCCGTCCGTCCTCCAGAGTTCCTTGCCATGGCGCTCGTCGGTGGCCGTGAAGAGGACGATGTCCCCCGCCCGGGTGAGCCACTCGGGCGAGCGGAGTTGCTGGCCCTCGCGGTCCTCCAGGAGGGGCGTGGTTCCAGCCGTGGTCCCATCGGTCACCCACAGCCGCTGTCCGTAGGGCGTATTCCAGGAGGGGAAGAGCAGACGGTTTCCTGGCAGGGCGGCGGTGCCCTCTGGGCCGCGCAGGTCGACGGGGGCGAGCCAGGTGGTGCCCTCGGAGGTGCCGTCGCTCTTGAAGAGCTCTGGCGGGCCCGAGAGCTGGGCGCTGAAGAAGAGAGTCCCTTCAGCGGCGGTGAGCCACTGAATCCAAGGCGAGCCGGGCCCAGGCACCAGGTCGGTGACCAGCATCGTGCCCTCGGCGGTGCCGTCGCTCTTCCACAGCTCCTGGCCGTGCTCGTCGTCCGAGGCGAAGAAGAACAGCGTCCCGCCAGCGGCGGTGAGCCATTGGGGCGGGTTGCCCCAGAAAGTCGAGGAGATGTCCTTGACGAGGCGGGTGCCCTCGGGGGTTCCGTTGCTCTTCCACAGCTCGAAGCCATGGGTGAAGTCATGGCCGGTGAAGAACACGTTCTCACCCACCGCGGCGATGAGGGGGGCCTCGAGGTGATTCATGGGGGGCACGGGCCGGGGCGGCATGGGCGCATTGTCGAAGGCCGCGAGCTGGCGGGTGCCCTCCTGCGTGCCGTCCGTGCTCAGGAGCCGGAAGGGAGACTCGAGACCCCAGGCGAACTGGAAGAAGAACAGCCTGCCATTCGCGCAGGCGGTGCCGTACTCCGGCGCCAGTGATGCTTGCGGAAAGTCGAGCAGGAAGGTGCCCTCGGGAGTACCGTCGCTTCTCAGGAGTTGGTCGGGCGTGGGCATGGAGAATAGCAGCCCGCCGCACGTGGTGGTCGCGAGATACTGGCTGAAACTGGCCTGCACGGGGAAGTGAGCGAGCTGATGTGTACCTTCGCTGGTTCCATCGCTCCTCCAGACCGTGAGCGGGGTTTCGTCGTAGGTGAGGACGAGCAGGTGGTCGTCCATCGCGACGAGCTGCAATCCCTGGATGTAGTCCTGGCCAGGGATGAACTCCTTGACGAGCTGAGTCCCTTCCTCGGTGCCATCCGTCTTCCAGAGTTCCACGCCGGAGTTCTCCTCGGCGGCGAGGAAGAAGGTGGTGGCGCCGACGGTGGCGAACTGGAAGGGCCGGGAGTCGCTGAAGGAGAGGGGCGTGGTCGTGTTCGTCCCCTCCTGGATGTCCTTCACCAGAGCGGGCGCGAGCCCGGGAGGCAGGGTCGTCGTGGCGGAAGTGAGGAGATGGGCATCCATTGCGAGGGACTCAGGAGCTTCTGATTCCGGCAGTGGATTCGCGCAGCCGATCCCCCCCAGGGTGAGCAGCAGATAAGACAGACGTCGCGGACGAAGTGTCGTTTGGGCTGGCATGGGCGCGGCTCTGTGCAAGGCGCATGCTTGCCTGCCTGCCCACGGTGACAGCGGGTGCTCTCAGAGGAGAGGGTCATTCCCGGCACGGGGGAGCCGTGCCCCGGGGTGACCCTCCGCGTCCATGCGGGTGTCACATTTCGTCACTCGCGGTGACGATTCATTGCCATGCCTGGGTAGAGGGCAGAGGAGGAGGCGATGGCCTCGTCATCCTGCTCTCCCTCCCGCGCTTCGGTGGGGAGGCGCGCGCGCCGGGGGCCCTCGGGCACCACCATCACCGGCTTGGGGCAGCGGTGGAGCAGCTCATCGGCCACGCTGCCCAGCAGGGTGCGCACCAGGGTGCCGCGGGCGCGCGTGCCGACGATGACCAGGTCCACGTCCTCGGCCTCGGCCTCGCGGGAGAGGGCGAGCGCCGGCTCTCCATGGAGCACCGCGGTGTCGGTGGGCGGGCCGAGGCGGCCCGTGCCCTGGCGCACCTCGTTCAGCAACTCGCGGGCATACTCCTCGCAGGCGCGCTCGAAGGCGGCGAAGTCGCCCAGCTCGTTCTCCCCACCCACCGTGGGGGGCAGCACGTGTACCAGCGTCACCCGCACGCCCATCCGCTCGGCCAGCTCCAGCCCCACGCGCGCCGCCTCGCGTGCCACTTCCGTTCCATCTACCGCCACGAGTACCCGCCGCATCGCGTCTGCTCCTTCCCGGGGGCTCATCGAACCACCACCACTGGACGGGTACACAGGTGTACCACCTGGGTCGCCACGCTGCCCAGGAGCAGCCGAGCCACCGTGCCCTGCCCTCGGCTGCCCATCACCACCAGCTCCACGTCCGGCGCCTCCGCTCGCTCGGAGAGGAGGCTGGCCGGTTCGCCCGTGGCCAGCTCCGAGCTCACGGCTACCCCGTGGGCCCGGGCCTTCTCCTCCATCGCCTCCAGCAGCCGGGTGCCCTCCTCCTGAAGGGCCTCTTGCAGCTCGGAGAGCGCACCCAGGGAGCCCCCGAGTGGTAGCGACACCTGCGGCAACACATGCATCAGGAGCACGCCCACCCCCAGCCTCGCCGCCATGGTGGCCCCGTACTCCAGGGCATGGAGGGAGGCTGGAGAGCCATCGACCGCGATGAGGATGCGCGCCATGATGCCTCCTTTTTACTCCACAACTCGTGCCAGTCCGTCTCCCGAGTACGGAGCCCGGACTCGCGATTCCAGGACGCAAGGCCTGCGGGCCGAGGACGCACGCGTTGCGCGCGCGACGCCCTCCGAGGGGGCCCGTTTCCCGCGCGCGGCTCCATACCTA
>QKJM01000922.1 GCA_003249315.1 Archangium sp. | reverse complement strand
GTCTTGTAGAGGAAGGGTTTCAGCTCGAAATCGCAGTCGACAATCCCATCCCCGTCGATGTCCTGCTCACAGACCTTGATTTCTTTGTAGTACCCCTCCAACGTCACGCCCACCTGGCGTGTCTCGCGCTTGTCGAGCGCGCAGGCCGGGTCGAGAGCGAGTTCGGCACTGTGCGATGAGCAACTCTCTGTACTAGCTATCGGGCAGGCTGCAGAGGACTGCCTCGCGTGGCACGCGAAGCCGTAGATGAAACCACCGGAGCAAGTCTTCTGCGAGTCGTTCGTGTCCTCATGCCAGCAGCCGCTCCCCTGGAGGGCCGAGCGAACTGTCGCTCTTTCGTCCCCCCCTGGCTTGTTTTCGAAGCGCGTGTCGACCATGCACCCCGCGAGCGCAAATATGAAGAGGAGTCCCAGCCAGCGCGCCAGATGCATACGCACGGAAGGTCCTGCCATCACGCGTTCGAGGCAGAGCGATTCTCGTCTTGATACAACCTTTTCGCATTGATGAAGCAGGTATTCGGATGACACGTTACTGGTGCCCCGAAAGCGAGTCGCCCCGTTCAGCCAACCCTGCGCTTCCGCCAACATACGGACAATGAATGAATAATATGATCGCAAGCTCCCCCCCCTCGGGAACTAGTGGAATCAATGGTGGCCAGGACGCAAGTTCCGCCCCTCGGCTCCGCCACTACAAGACGTTCCCACAACAGGTCAAGACATCTTTCATCAAATTGAATAATAGAACGAATAATTTGTAATTCAGACACCTCCAGGGCACGGACGTAGTGTCTGACTCGGGCAAAAGCACCTGATGCCTGAAGAAGGATCACCGCCAGCACGGAGCAGCGTCGAAGGCTCCCGTCTCAGGCAGGATGAGTGGACCCCCACGCATGGACGCTACTCGGAGGCGCGACGCGCCGGTGGAAGAGCACCCGTCGCGATATGTTCCCCGCCCCCGAAAACCAACCGAAAGCAGGTGTGAGATGTACGGCAAGAGGTATCTCCTCGCGGCAGCGATCCTCCTCGCGGGCGCGAGCGGCTGTGCCCGGCACGGCGTGGAGGTGAAGACGGACACCTCCTCCACCACCGTCTACGTGGCACGCCGGGTGCGGACGCTCGATGCCGAGCGCCCTCTCGCCGAGGCGCTCGCGGTGCGTGAGGGCAAGGTGCTCGCGGTGGGAGGCAGGGACGAGGTGCTGGCCGCCGCGGGCGCCGGGGCGCGCCTGGTGGACCTGGGCGAGGCCACCGTGGTGCCCGGCCCCGTGGATGCGCACGGGCACCTGGCGGGCCTCGGCGGCGGCCTTGCCGGGGTGCGACTGGACGGCACGGCCTCGCGGGAGGAGGTGCTGACACGCCTGGCCTCCGCGCCCGCCACCTCCAGGCAGGGGGACTGGCTCATCGGCCGCGGGTGGGACCAGAACGACTGGCCGGAGCAGACCTTCCCCACTCGCGCCGAGCTGGACGCCCGACTGCCGGAGACGCCCGTGGCGCTCGGCCGCGTGGACGGCCACGCCCTGTGGGTGAATGGTGAAGCGCTCCGGCGCGCGGGAATCCATCGCGACACGCCGGACCCGGAGGGCGGACGGATTCTCCGCGGCCCGGACGGCGAGCCCACCGGCATCCTCGTGGACAACGCCATGGACCTGGTGTTCGCGGTGCTTCCTCCTCCCACCGACGCCCAGTTGGAGGCGCGGCTCGCCGCGGCGCTGGCCCACTGCGCCCGGGTGGGGCTGACGGGGGTACACGACGCGGGGATGGACCTGCGCACCTTCCGCCTGCTGCAGCGCTGGGATGCGGAGGGCCGCCTTCCCCTACGCGTGTACGCCATGGCGGACGGCCAGGGCGCGGACCACGAGGCGTACCTGAGCCAGGGCCTCTGGGAGGGCAATCGCCTGACGCTGCGCGCGGTGAAGCTCGTCCTGGACGGCGCACTGGGCAGCCGGGGCGCGGCGCTGCACGAGCCCTACAGTGACGAGCCGGGACACCACGGGCTGCTCCTGCTCGCCCCCGAGGCGTACCGGGAGCGAGCGCGGGCCTTCATGGCGCGAGGCTTCCAGGTGGCCACCCACGCCATCGGCGACCGGGCCAACACCCTCGTGCTGGACACCCTGACGCACCTGGCGAAGGAGACGAGGACACAGGGGCTGCGGCACCGCGTGGAGCACGCGCAGGTGATGCGGCTGGAGGACATCCAACGGATGGGCGCCAGCGGCTTCATCGCCAGCATGCAGCCCACCCACGCGACCAGCGACATGCCCTGGGCCGAGACGCGCGTGGGACCCGAGCGCATCCAGGGCGCGTACGCCTGGCGGCGGGTGAAGGCGGCCGGGGCCCCCCTCGCGCTGGGCAGCGACTTCCCCGTGGAGCGACCGGACGTGCTGCTGGGACTCTACGCGGCACGCACCCGGCAGGATGCCCAGGGACTGCCCGCGGGCGGCTGGCTGCCGGAGCAGCGCCTCAGCGGCGAGGAAGCGCTGGAGGGCTTCACCACCGGCGCCGCCTGGGCCTCCTTCTCCGAGAACACGCGCGGGCGTCTGCGGCCGGGCATGGACGCGGACTTCGTCGCCTTCTCCGTGGACCCGGTGGAGGATTCCCCCTCCGCCCTCCTCGACGCCCAGGTGCGCCTCACCGTCGTGGCCGGCGACGAGGTGTACCGCGCCCCCTGAAATCCGCTTGCTGACACTTCTCCCCCGTCAGCTCCTCGGTCGCCCCTCCGTCCTGTGGACCCGACGGCCACACGAACGCAGAATGTCCTACGGAAGCGCCGTGTCTGCTCCAAGGAACGTGTTTTCGGTGAGGCCAAAAAATTTCGCCATTGCAATCCTCAAACTTAGAGATAGCTTGAGCGCGCACCCCTGAGCAGACAACCCGGAACGAGCGCAAGAAGGCTCAACCCGCTGCACCCCACAAGAGGTGGTCTCATGAACAATGTCCTCTCTCCAACGTGTGGTGATCCGTGGTTCGACGAGTGGCTGGGCCTGGATGATGGACTCGGACGCTCTCCCGGCAGGGTGTTCCGCCAGCCACCCCGCACCGAGGCCCTCCTCCCTCCGGTGAAGCAGCCGACGAAGCTCGCGGACGTCCAGGAGTTGCTCCAGCAGGCGGAGCGGCTCTTCGAGACCCTCGGCCCGCGGCTCCCTCGACGCATCAACGAGGAGGAGCTCGGTGATGCCCTGGAGGCCATCCGGAGGATGATCGCCGAGCTCCAGCCCACCAGCAGCATCCAGGCCCGCATCTGGAGCACCCTCTTCTGGGTCAGCGCCCACGCGCTGCGGGACTTCCTGGATCCTCCCTAGCCCTGCCAACTCATGAGCAACCTCGAACTTTGAGATTGCAAACCTCAAAGTTCGAGGTAGCCTCAGGGGAATGGATACTCCGATTTCCGCGCGGACGGCCATCCTCTCGGTTCTCACCAGCGGACAGAGCTTCGGGCTGGAAATCATCGAGAAGGT
>QKJM01000138.1 GCA_003249315.1 Archangium sp. | reverse complement strand
GTGGAAGCGCATCGAGGTGAAAGGCACCAGCATCGGTTCGGACGTGTCGCGCGGGGTCAACGAGCTGGAGGCGGCCTTCGGGCATGCGCCTCGCTCTTCCGAGCTGCTGGTGTCGAACCTGCGTGACCCGGGTCCCCCGCTGACCGAGGAGCAGCTCTCGAAGTTGCTTTCGCTTGTTCCTCCTCCCCTGGTGGAGAAGGCCCTGGCGGAAGGCATGCCCGAGGAAGGGGGCTGGTCTCAGGGGCTCACTCCGGCCGGACCCTTCTTCGTGTGGGAAGTCACCGGAGATACGGAGCACACCACCGGGCACCTCATCTTCGAGAGAGAGGGGCGGCTCCAGCCCTTGAAGGACCTGGGCTTCACGGATGGGGACCTGGTCTCCGTGAGCTCCCAGGGGCCGTTCCTCCTGGTCTCGGCCGAGCGGGTGGGCACGCACCCTCGGCTCTATGACTTGCGCACCGGCAAGCTCGCGTTCCGCTCCGACACCGCACGCGTGGCCACCTTCTGGCCCATCCCCTGAGCGGGCACGTTCGAGGAGAGGGGGGCGCGCCCCTGTCCGGCTCCGCTCCTTGCGGCTAAAAAGGGCGGCCATGACACGCAAGATGCTCTCCCTCCTCTCCGCCGTGCTGCTCGCCGGCTCCGCCCAGGCGGCTTCGACCTCCTCGACCGCTCGCGCTCCCAACGCCACCGAGCTCCAGCGGCAGACCGCCCGCTTCGCTCCCGTCGACATCAAGGTCGATCTCTCCTCCCTCCCCGACAACGAGCGCCGCGCTCTCGCGAAGATCGTTCAGGCCTCCAGGCTCATGGACTCGCTCTTCCTGCGCCAGTCGTGGGCCGGCAACGAGACCCTCCTGCTCGACCTGTTGAAGGATGACAGCAAGCTCGGTCGCGCCCGCCTCCACGCCTTCCTCCTCAACAAGGGCCCCTGGTCCCGGTTGGACCACAACGCTCCCTTCCTCCCCGGTGTCCCCTCCAAGCCCGAGGGCGGCAACTTCTACCCCGCGGGTGCCTCCAAGGCCGACCTCGAGGCCTGGGTGAAGTCCCTCCCCGAGGACCAGCGCCAGGAGGCCACCGGCTTCTTCACCACCATCCGCCGCGACACCGACGGCGAGTTCATCTCCGTCCCCTACAGCGTCGAGTACCAGGGCGAGCTCGGTCTGGCCGCCAACCTCCTGCGCGAGGCCGCCGAGCTCACCACTCAGCCCACCCTGAAGGCCTTCCTCTCCAAGCGCGCCGACGCCTTCCTCTCCAACGACTACTACCCCAGCGAGGTCGCCTGGATGGAGCTCGACGCCAGCATCGAGCCCACCGTCGGCCCCTACGAGGTCTACGAGGACGAGTGGTTCAACTACAAGGCCGCCTTCGAGGCCTTCATCGGCCTGCGCGATGACGTGGAGACGCGGAAGCTCTCGAAGTTCAGCGGCGAGCTGCAGGAGCTGGAGGACCACCTCCCGATCGATCCGAAGCTGCGCAATCCCAAGCTGGGCGCGCTCGCCCCCATCCGCGTCGTCAACAGCCTCTACTCCTCCGGGGACGGCAACAAGGGCGTGCAGACCGCGGCCTACAACCTCCCCAACGACGAGCGTGTGGCCGCCGAGAAGGGCACCAAGCGGGTGATGCTCAAGAACATCCAGGAGGCCAAGTTCCAGCGCGTCCTCAAGCCCATCGCCCAGGTGGCCCTTCCCGTGAAGGAGCGCAAGGACGTCTCCTTCGACGCCTTCTTCACCCACATCCTCATGCACGAGCTGATGCACGGGCTGGGGCCGCACAACATCACCGTGAACGGCAAGGAGACCACCGTGCGGCAGGCGCTCCAGGCGTCCTCCAGCGCCATCGAGGAGGCGAAGGCGGACATCTCCGGCCTCTGGGCCCTCCAGTACCTCGTGGACAAGGGCGTCATCGGCAAGGAGATGGAGCGCACCATGTACACCACCTTCCTCGCCTCCGCGTTCCGCTCCATCCGCTTCGGCGTGGGCGAGGCCCACGGCAAGGGCATCGCCCTCCAGCTCAACCACTTCCTCGACACCGGCGCCGTCAAGGTCAACAAGGACGGCACCTTCTCCGTCGTGCCGGGGAAGATTCGCGAGTCCGTCACCTCCCTGACGAAGCAGCTCATGGAGCTGCAGGCCCAGGGAGACCGCGCCGCCGCCGAGTCGCTGATGGCGAAGATGGGCGTGGTGCGTCCCGAGGTGCAGCGCGTGTTGGAGCGCTTGAAGAAGGTTCCCGTCGACATCGAGCCGCGCTACGTCACCGCCGAGAAGCTCACCCTCGAGTACGCTGGCTCCTCCAACGGCGCGACGCGGTAGACTCGTCCTCCGACCGCCTGTCGCGCGCCTCCTTCCGTGCGCGGCGGGCGGTGGATGAGGATGACGAGGTGCGGAGGATGCGGAGCCCGGCCCACAGCCCCTGGGGAGTCGTCATCGCGCTGGTCGTCATCGGCGCGTGGGGGGGCCACCTTGCCTGGCTGCTGCTGGCCGCGGACCTCTCGCTCTCCTCTCCGGGGACGTACCTGCACGGCGCCCTGCAGGCCTGGTTGGGTACCGGCCTCTTCATCACCGGCCATGACGCGATGCATCGCACGGTGAGCCCCACCAGGTGGGTGAACGACGCCGTGGGCACGCTCGCCTGCTTCTTCTTCGCCGCGCTCTCGTACCGTCGGCTGGTGGTCAACCACCGAGCCCACCATACGGACCCCACCGGCCCGGGGGATCCGGACTTCTCCCTCCGCACCCAGTCCTTCTGGCCCTGGTTCGGCACCTTCATGGTGCGCTACCTCACCTGGCCTCAGTTCCTCGTCATGGCGGGCAAGTTCAACCTGCTGCTCTACCTGGGCGTGGAGCAGTGGCGCGTCATCGCCTTCTGGGTGGTGCCCTCCGTCCTGGGCACGGTGCAGCTCTTCTACTTCGGCACCTACCTGCCTCACCGCCGGCCGCACACCCCGGACATGGCCCCCCACCACGCGCGCTCCCTGCCGCGCAACCACCTCTGGGCCCTGCTCTCCTGCTTCTTCTTCGGCTACCACTGGGAGCACCACGAGTCGCCCTCCACGCCCTGGTGGCGGCTGTGGCGGCTCCGTGATGCCCGCGTCGAGGCCCTGGCCCCCGGGCGGGAGTAGCAGGCGAGTCGCTTTCTTCACGGACAGGGCAGCGGGTTTGTAACCAGAGGGCCGCTCGCGTCGTTATGGAAGGCATGCGCGAGAAACTCCCCGAGCCCCCCGGCTCCGAAATCACCTCCGAGTCGCTGTTCCTGCGTCGGCGTGAGTTCATCAAGAGCGCCGTCCTCTTCGCCGGCACCGCCACAGGGGTGGGCGGAGGTCTCCAACTCCTCAGTGGCGGCTCCTCGGGTGGAGGCGCCGCGGCTCCGGCCGAGGCCCCCCGGGTAGCGCGGCCTCGCGGGCCCTATGACACCGACGAGGCCCTCACCTCCTACGAGGACGCCACCACCTACAACA
>QKJM01000003.1 GCA_003249315.1 Archangium sp. | reverse complement strand
CAGGCTGTCAAGCGCTCGTATCATTCGGGGGGAAGAATAGGGCCCACGGCGGAAGGTGTCCACCCTCATGATGTGGGCCCGTTGGAGGCGCTACGGGCGGGCGAGCGCCGCGTCGAGGCGGTGGAGGGTCTCCTCGCGCCCCAGTAGCTCGAGCGTCTCGCCGATGCCTGGACTCACCGTGCCGCCGGTGGTGGCCACGCGCACCGGCTGGGCCACCTTGCCCATGCCCACGCCCGCCTGCTCGCTTACCCGCTTCACCACCTCGTCGAGGGTAGGGGCGGTCCACTGGGGCAGGGCGGCCACTTCCTCGCGCACCCGGGCCAGCAGCGGGCGGGAATCCGCGGTGAGGTGCTTGGTCGCGGCCTTCTCCTCCCACTCCACGCCGTGCTGGAAGTACTTGAGGGCCGTGGCGGCCATCTCGTCCAGCGTCTTGGCGCGCTCGCGGAAGGCGAGCACGACCCGCTCCAGACGCGGATCTCCCGGGGGCAGCTCCACGCCCCGGGCCTGGAGGAAGGGGGCCAGCCGCTCGGCCACCACCGGCGCGGGCAGCAGCTTCATCCACTGCTGGTTGAGCCACATCAGCTTGTCCGGGTTCCACACCCCGGAGGTGGTGCCCACGTGGTCGAAGTCGAACCACTCCACCATCTGCTGACGGGAGATGACCTCCTCGTTGCCGTGGCTCCAGCCCAGACGGACGACGAAGTTGAGCAGCGCCTCGGGGAGGATGCCGTTGCGCTTGTGCAGCATCACGTCCGCCTCGGGGTGCTTGCGCTTGGAGAGCTTCTCCCGGTCCGGCCCGAGGATGAGCGGGAAGTGGGCGAAGTCGGGCGGCTGCCACCCCAGGGCCTGGTAGAGCATGAGCTGGGGGAAGGTGGAGTTGACGTGCTCCTGCCCTCGGCCCACCAGGGTAATCCCCATGGTGTAGTCGTCGATGACACACCCGAAGTTGTAGAGGGGGATGCCGTCGGCGCGAACCATCACCCAGTCATCCAGGTCCGAGTACTCCTTGGTGATGGGGCCCAGCACCTTGTCGTCGAAGGTCACCCGGCCCTCGCCGTCGGGCATCCGGAAGCGCACCACGGAGGTGCGGCCTTCGGGCACGTCCGTGCGGTTACGGCAGGTGCCTTCGTACTTGTAGGTGCCCGGCTTGCCCGTCTGCTTCTCCACGGCGGACCGGCGCGCGTCGATCTCCTCCCGGGTGCAGTAGCAGCGGTAGGCCTTGCCCTCGGCGATGAGCTGCTCGGTGTACTTCCGGTAGAGGTCCATGCGCTGGGTCTGGAAGTAGGGGCCATGGGCGCCCTCCTTCCCGGGGCCCTCGTCCCAGTCGATGCCCAGCCACTCGAGGCCATCGAGGATGGCCTTCACGGACTCGGGGGTGGAGCGCTCCTGGTCCGTGTCCTCGATGCGCAGGATGAAGGCGCCACCCTGGCGCCGCGCGTAGAGGTAGTTGAAGAGAGCCGTGCGGGCCCCTCCGATGTGGAGGTAGCCGGTCGGGGAGGGCGCGAAACGGACGCGAGGAGCGGAAGCCATATAGAGGGGCGCGGATAGCAGGAGGGGCTCGACTGGTCAACGAGCGTACAGGCGCACTGCCTGTGGAGCGCTTGATGCATTAAACTCCCGACCGTCGAGGGCTCTTGCATGCACTTTTCTTCCGCCGCGCGCCACGCGCTCCTCCTGGTCGTCTTCCTGCTCTGCCTGCCGGCGAGCGCCACAACGATGCTCCGCGTCGATCTCCCGGAACTCTCCCGGACGGCGGATGCCGTCATCCACGGGACGGTGCGCAGGGTGGAGAGCCGCTGGAGCGGGGATGGGCGCCGCATCCTCACCGACGTGGAGATCCAGGTGACCGAGTCCCTCAAGGGGGAACCGGGCAGCACGGTGCTCGTCACCCAGCCAGGAGGGCGGGTAGGCGACATCGGCCAGCGGGTGAGCGGGCTGGCCTCCTTCACTCCGGGGGAGGAGGTGGTGGTCTTCCTCGAGAAGAGAGGGCCCCAGGCCTTCCGAGTCTCGGGCATGGCCCAGGGCAAGTACCAGGTGCAGCGCTCCGCTGACGGCTCCCAGGCCCTGGCGGTCCCCGCGTCCACCGAGGAGGTGCTGCTGTTGGATCCCTCCTCCCGCCAGGCCACTTCCTCCTCGCGGAAGACCGTGTCGCTGGAGGAACTGAAGGCCGCCATCCGCGCCGCGCTCGAGCAGCCGGCCGGCACGGGCGCCGAGGAGAAGTCGCGATGATGATGACGTCGCTGCTGCTCGCGCTCACCCTGGGGCAGAGCTCCGCGGACCCCTACGTGCGCAGCCGGGTGCAGGTGGGAGACCCGGAGGCCCACTGCCTCTTCTGGACGGTGCCCACTGTTCGCTGGCAGCTCAGCAGCCCGGGCAATACCACCAGCACGGATGCCCAGAAGCTGAAGGAGTTCGAGTCCATCCGCAGCTCCTTCCAGAGCTGGCAGGACATCTTCGCCTCCTGCGGCAACCTCCTCATCGAGGAGGGGCCCATGGTGGACGATCGCAAGGTGGGCTACGAGATGAAGGGCGAGAATCGCAACATCGTCCTCTTCCGCGCGCTGAACTGCGTGGACGAGGCGCCCGCGAATGATCCGTGCTGGTCCGAGGATACCTGCGGCAACGTCTACGACTGCTGGGACAGTGACAGCCACACCATCGGCCTCACCCTCACCACCTACGACGAGAAGTCCGGCATCATCTACGACTCGGACATCCAGCTCAACGCCAGCGGCTTCGACTTCACCACCTCCGATGGGGGGCTGTGCTCTCCCGCCACCCCCTCCAACTGCGTGGGCACCGACGTGCAGAACACCATGACGCACGAGATCGGCCACCTGCTCGGGTTGGATCACACCCTGGCCTCCGGCTCCACCATGTACCCCAAGGCGCCTCCGGGTGAGATCTCCAAGCGCGTCATCGACTCGGGCTCGGCCAGCTTCGTGTGCGAGGCGTACCCGAAGGGTCAGCCCAGCCAGAGCTGCGTCACGCCCGCGGTGACCACCCTCGACAACGTCGCCTCCCTGGGGCCGCATGCGGCGGGGTGTACCAGCACCGGGTCCGCCGCATGGCTGCCCGCGCTGGTCGGCTGGGCCGCGCTCCTGAGGCGACGACGCCGCGGAGGCTCGCGCTCGTGATGCGCTCCGCTCCCTGGTTGGTCCTGGGCCTGCTCGCCCTCGCTGCTCCCGAGGCGGGCGCCCAGCAGTACCAGCGCACCCTGGTACCCGGCCAATTCAAGTGCCTCGTCTGGAATGCCCGCGAGTATGTGTACCGGCTGGACGCCGCCGGCAGCATTCGTACCCCGGGCGACACCGAGCAGGCCGCCATCGAGGCCGCGTTCGCCACCTGGAGGGCCGCGTCCTCCACGTGCAGCGACTACGCCTTCACCCGCGGCCCCGACATCGAGAATCCCCAGGTGGGCTATGTGAGGGACAGCCAGGACAACGAGAACG
>QKJM01000880.1 GCA_003249315.1 Archangium sp. | reverse complement strand
GCCAGGGCCCCCCACCGGGCCGGCGCCGAAGTCCACCTCTCCGGGCAGCACGCCGGCGAGCGTCATGGCCCCCGTGGCGTCGACGGCCAGCTCCGAGGCCTGGGCGGGCAGGGGCCGGGCCCAGCGTGGGTGGCCCTCGACATCCAGCCGGGCGAGGAAGGGGCCGGCGGGCAGCGGCTCGTCCCCGAGCTCCAGCCCGCCACCCTGCCAGCCGGTGAGGAGCAGGTGTCCCCGCGGCTCCATCGCGAGCGCCTGGGCGCGCACCGTGGAGACCGGGAAGAGGCGTGCCCACCGGAGCTGGCCGTCCGGGTCGTGCCGGGTGAGGGTCAGCGCCATGGAGCCAGGCGCGCCCAGAGGGCCCTGGCCGAAGTCCACCGGGGTCTGGTGGTGGCCCAGGGTGAAGAGCTCGCCGCTCGGCCCGTGGGCCACGGCGGATGGCCCGTCGTTGGGGCTCGCGCTGCGCACCGCCAGAACCTGACGGGTGGCGCCTGACGCCTCGCCTCCCCCTGCCTGTCTCATGACGATCGTCACGGGGTATTCCACCAGGTGGGAGCCAGGGGCCTCCGCCTCGCCTCCGCCACAGCCCACCACCAGTCCCAGTCCCAGTCCTCCCCAGCTTCGCATCCATTTTCGTGCCGCCATGTCCGTCTCCAGTCCGGCCGCGAGCGCCGGCAACCCTTCCGCGAGGGAGGGTGGTGACGGGCTGCTCGGGGCTCAACGGAGGAAGAGGTGCGCATGGACACTCCGTCCACCAGGAGAGACACTTTCCCTGTCGGCGGGTGGACGCTCGGCCCCTGGCGGCTGACTCGGGGCGGGGACTCCGCGGGGCCGGGGGCGACGGAGGTGTCTCACGATGACGGATGCCGAGTGCGTGGAGCTGCTGCGGTGGGCCGCGCCGCGCCTGGGCCTGCGCTGGGAGGGCTTCCGCCACGTGCGCGGGCAGGTGTGCAAGCGGATGGCGCGGAGGGTGAAGGCGCTGGGCCTGGAGTCGGTGGCCGCCTGGAGGGAGCGGCTGGAGGCGGACCCGGCCGAGTGGGCGGTGCTGGACGGGCTGTGCCGCGTCACCATCTCCCGCTTCTACCGGGACAAGGGCGTCTTCGACGCGCTGGGAGGGCGGCTGCTGCCAGAGCTGCTGGAGGCGGGGCGCGCCCGGGGGGAGCGGGTGTTGCGGGTGTGGAGCGCGGGGTGTGCCTCGGGCGAGGAGCCCTACACCGTGGCCGTCCTCTTCCACCTGGGCCTGCGCCCGCGCTTCCCCGAGGTGCGCCTGGAGCTGGTGGCCACCGACGCGGACGCCGCGCTGCTGGAGCGCGCCCGCCGCGGCTGCTACCCCGGCCCCACCCTGCGCGAGCTGCCCCTCGCCTGGCGCCAGCGGGCCTTCCTCCCCCGAGGCGAGGAGTGGTGCCTGCGGCCCGAGCTGCGCCAGGGCCTGGACTTCCGCTGCGAGGACCTGCGCCAGCGCATGCCCGCGGGCCCCTTCCACCTGGTGCTCTGCCGCAACGTGGCCTTCACCTACTTCGCCCCGCCCGTGCAGCGCCGGGTGCTGGAGGGACTCCTCGAGCGGCTGGTGCCGGGCGGGCTGCTCGCCCTGGGGGCCCACGAGTCCCTCCCCGAGGGCGACTGGGGCCTCGGCCTCGCCTCCGGGGCCCTCCCTCTCTTCCGCCGCGAGTTCCCCCCGCCTTGACGCGCCCCCCCTTGTCTCGGCCCCGCCCGTTCCGTTAGACGCTGAACTCTCGTTTTCTGTGTTTCCGCGAAAGCCCGGAGCAGAAAGGATAGAGCGTCCATGCGGAAGGTACTCGGAGCAGTGGTGGCACTGGGGCTGTGGGGTTGTGGTGGCCAGGGCGGGGGCGAGCCGGAGCAGGCGGCGGCGGTGCGGGGGGCGGAGGAGCTGGAGTGGGTGGCGGAGGCGGGGGCGGTGACGGGCCGCTACGGCACGGGGGCGGAGGAGGTGCGCTTCTCCTCGAGGCAGGTGGAGGCGGGGGTGTATCGGCTGGAGGTGCGCTTCAACGGGCTGTCGCTCACGGGGCTGATGGACGCGGAGAACGGGGTGTCGGCGCTGGACGGCTTCGCCGAGGAGAGCGGGCAGGACACGCAGATGCTGGAGGGGGACCGGGAGGTGCTGGCGGGGCTGTACGCGGCCCTCAACGCCGAGCTGCCCGCGGGAGACGCGGCGGGCCTGGAGGCGAAGTACCTGCGGCGCGCGGTGGGCCTGTGGGCGCAGCACCCGACGACGGTGGAGCTGCAGCGCACGGTGATGGGCGAGCAGGGCCGCGGCTACACCATGCTGTGCAGCTACGCGAAGTGCAACGGCAAGTACACGGGGAGCTGCGGCGGCGTCTACAACTGGTACTCGTACGCGAAGCACGACTGCAACAAGGGCGGCTTCGACAACGCGTACAACCAGCAGATTGCACAGCTCGGCGACCACTACTCGTGCAGCGGGGACGAGTACTACCTGAGCGGCAGCACCTGGGTGTGCGGCGAGCCGGACCACTGGTACCGCCCCAAGGTGATGGGCAACTGCTTCGGCCGCTGCGGCGGCGGGTGCGGCGGGGACACCCAGTACACCTTGGACGCCACCAACCACGACGGCTGCGTGCGCAACGGCCACATGCTGGCGAGCGGCTACTGCGACGACCAGTTCGTCTCCGCGAGCGACGACGAGCTCTTCGCCCCCGACTGCTACTGATGAGGCGAGTGGGGTTGGCGGTGCTGCTGGCCGCCCTGGCGTGCAAGCCGGAGGCGGCGCGCAAGCAGGAGGCCGCGCGGGACACGGTGCGGCGCTTCTTCGAGGCGCTGCCGGCCGGGGACTGCGCGGTGCTCGAGCCGCTGCTGGTGGACGGGGGCGGCGAGGGCTCCTGCCGCGAGACGGTGGACGAGCTGAACGCGCACGGCTTCACCCTGGTGGAGGTGCTGGACGCGCGGGTGGATGGACGAAGCCCGGAGGCGGTGATGGTGCGGGCGCGGGTGGCGCGGGATGGCCAGGTGCGCGAGCAGCCCTTCCTGTTGCGGGTGGAGCGCCACCCGGCTGGGTGGAAGCTGCGGCTGTGACAGAATGGACGCCCGAATGAGCGCGAAGTCCCGTCTCCTCCTCCCGCTGGGCGCGGCCGTGCTGCTGGGCGCAGCGCTGGCGGTGCCCCTGCTGCGTACCGCCTCGGAGGCGCCCCAGGAGGCGCCGACCGCCGCACCGGCCCCGGTGGACACCTCCCCACGAGCGCCGGTGCTTCCGACTCGCGAGCCACGGAGCGCGGAGCCGGTGCGCGCGGAGCCACCCGCCGAGGTGCGCGCGGAGGCGGGGCCGGGAGGCACGGTGGTGCCGGTGGGACCGGGAGACGAGGTGCCAGAGCCGGAGGTGGAGGGCGGGCCGGCGCAGGAGAACGAGCCGATAGAGCCGGAGGCGCCGCGGACGGCGGCGTGGCGGCACGAGAAGCTGGTGCGGGTGACGGAGCTGCTGGGG
>QKJM01000870.1 GCA_003249315.1 Archangium sp. | reverse complement strand
AAGAACTTCCACACCACCCCGGTGGGACGGTCCATGTTGACGTTGGCCGGGGGGAGGCCGAAGGGTCTGCTCGAGACCATGGCGTCGGCGACCCACTCGTTGACGGTGGGTGGGTCCTCCACGGCGAAGGTGACCGGACCGAATAGCGGCGTCTACGGCGTGATGCGCGACTTCATGCCCCCACCCTATACGGAGGGAGCCATGCAGGCGCTGTTCGAGGCCACGAACGCGAAGAAGGTGCAGGTCCACGCGCGGCGGACCGGCCCGTTCGACACCGAGTACGAGATTCGCTGGGAGTGAGGAGAGGAGTCCGTCACCAGCGAACGGGCAGCGAGGTGAAGCTGCGGAAGAGCAGGCTGTTGCACTTGGGTCGCGGCGGCTGCTGCTCGTCGAGGCGCAGGCCGGGCAGGCGCTCCAGCAGCACCTGGAGGGCAATCTCCAGCTCGCGGCGGGCCAGGCCGGCGCCCACGCACTGGTGGGGTCCGAAGGCGAAGCTCATGAGCTTCTGCCCGCCGAGGTCGCGAGTGATGTCGTAGCGCTCCGGCTCGGGGAAGACCGCCGGGTCGCGGTTGGCGGACGCCATTCCCAGGAAGACGAGGCTGCCCGGTGGGATGGTCTGCCCGTGCAGGGGAATGGGCTCGACGGCGATGCGGAAGTGGAAGGGCATGGCCGGGCTGAAGCGCAGCGACTCCTCCACCGCGGACTTCGCCAGGCTGGGGTCCTCCCGCAGCTTCTGGAGCTGCTCGGGGTGGGTGAGCAGATCATGGACGGTGTTGGTGAGCTGGTCGGTGGTGGTGATGTGCCCGCCGAAGACCATGAGCAGGGCATTGGCCACCAGCTCCTCGTTGCTCATCCCCCCTGCCTCCTGGACGCGGATCATCTGGCTGAGCATGTCCTCACCGGGAGTGCGGCGGCGCTCCTCGACGAGTCGGGCGAGGTAGTCGCCGAACTCCACCATGGCCGTGTTGGCTCGGCGGGCCAGCTCCAGCATGTCGACATCCACCGGAGGCGAGGCGTACTCGGCGAGCGGCGTCGACCAGGCCTGGAAGCGCTCTCGATCCTCCGTGGGGATGCCGAAGAAGGCGGCGATGACGAGCGGGGGAAGCTGGTAGGAAATCTCCTTCACCAGGTCCATCCGTCCCTGGGACCGCACCCGCTCCACCAGTTCCTCCATGATGCGGCGGATGGTGGGCCGCCAGATGTCGAGCACCTGGGGCGCGAAGCCCGGGTTGGCCTGCCTGCGCAGCCGGAGGTGCTCCGCGCCGTCCTTCATGGCCATCTGCAGGCGGGCGTAGCGCACGAAATCCTTGATGACGGCCGGGTCCATGCCCGGCACCTGGTACTCGAAGAGCTTCGTTCGATCGGCGCTCAGGCGCGGATCCCTGAAGAATGCGGCCACGTCCTCATGGCGGGTGATGAGCCAGGCCTGCACCTCGTTCGACCAGTGGGCGGGGTTGCTATCTCTTAGCGTTTTGTAGAGGAGAAAGGGATTGAGGAGGTTTTCAGGACTGACAGGGTTGAGATGGGGATTCTGGGGGGCGGGGCTCATGACTCCCTCCTTCGTTTGTGATAGAAATACCATGGATGCAGGCGCCTGACGCGAGGGATGGTCATGAGCTCGAGGCCGGCCATGGTAGGGCCTGGGCACGCCTGGGACGAGGGCCCTCCCTTTTTCGTCGTGAAGTGATACACTACCCGCGGAGTTTCCCAGCAATGCGGTGAGCGTAGGTGAAATTCACCGCGAGTCACACGTATTGCCGTCGTAAAGTGAGTTCACGTGAAAGAAGCCAAGACGTTGCTGGAGCGGTGTGGGCGCAGCGCGGTGAGCAGCTCTCCCTATGATGAGGCCTGGGTGCTGCGCAGTCGGAGCCTGCGTGAGGAGGACGAGCGTGAGCTGTTGTGGAACCTGCTGTCGGAGCAGAAGAAGGACGGCAGTTGGGGCGCGAGCGTCTTCTACATCCATGACCGGGTCGTGAATACGCTGGCGGTGGTGCTGGCCCTGACGGAGAGGGAGGAGGCCGCCCAGGAGCGGGAGCGGGGGCTGGAGTTCCTCCGGCAGGGCATTCCGCGCCTGGGTGAGGACGAGGTGGAGACGATCGGCTTCGAGCTGGTCTTCCCCGGGATGCTGGAGACGGCGCGGGCGCTGGGGCTGGCGCTGCCGTACGAGTGCGAGGCGGTGCGAGCGGCAGAGGAGATGGGGCGGCGCAAGCGGGCGCTCATCCCTCCGGGCATCTTCGTGAAGCAGACGCCGCTGTCCCACTCGCTGGAGGCCTTTGCTGGCTACGAGGACGCGGGGGTGTTCCCCAATGGCTCCCTGGGCTGCTCGCCGGCGGCGACGGCGGCCTTCCTCATGCAGCGGGGGCTGAGGGAGGAGTGCATGCACTACCTCCGGCAGTTCCAGCAGGGCGGCTGGAACGTGCCCAGCATCTACCCCTTCGAGATCTTCGAGTACGCGTGGATCCTCTACAACTTCCTGCTGGCGGGCCTGCTGGACAAGGTGGACGCCCGGCCGGCGCTGGAGGCGTTGTGGCGTCACGTGCAGGCGTTCGGCGGGGCGAGCATCTCGGACGCCTTCCCGGTGATCGACTCGGACGACACGGCGATGGCGTACATCGTGCTCAAGGAGGCCGGCTATCCCGTTCAGCCGTCGTTGCTGGAGCAGTTCGAGGAGAAGAGCTGGTTCCGCTGCTTCGAGATGGAGCGCAACCCCTCCATCAGCGCCAACATCCACATCCTGGAGGCGGTGCGGAGGACGCCGGACTACCCGCGGCGCCAGGAGGTGCTCGACAAGCTGCTGGGCTTCCTGCGCCGCACCATCCGCGCGGATGGCTCCTGGCTCGACAAGTGGCACATCAGCCCCTACTACTGCACCGCGCACGCGCTGCTGGCCATTGGAGAGCTGGACGAGGAGCTGAGCATGCGGGCGCTGGAGTACCTGCGCCGCACCCAGAACGAGGATGGGGGCTGGGGTATCCGCCGCAGCTCGGAAGAGGAGACGGCCTACGCGCTCCAGGCGCTGGTGGCGCGGAACACCTCGGGCGCCTTTCAGGCGGAGATCGACGCAGGGGTGCGCTACATGCGCACCGGGCTCCGGCCGCCGCCGGAGCTCTGGGTGGACAAGGGGCTGTACTGCCCGCTGGACGTGGTCGAATCAGCGTGCCTCGTCTGGCGCGCCGGAACGGAAGAGGAGATGCGCGGTGCCGAAACGATTCGACTGGCGAGCGTTCGTCGCGGAGAACAGGCCCGGAGCGGACTCGCCGCTCCAGCAGACCCGGCAGAAGGTGATGCTGGGGATGATTCCTCGGCTCCAGTCCTGGACTGCTCGTCAGGGACTTGAGGCCTTCGGGGAGCGCCTGAAGCCGGGCGCGTATTATGGCTGCGTGGCGATGCCGGAGGCGGAGGGGGCGCGGCTGCTGGCCAGCTACTCCCTCTGGCTGTTCGCCCTGGACGCCTGCACCGACGAGAGCCCCTCGCAGGAGGCGCTCGAGGCCCGGGTCCGGCAGCTCACCGCGCCCTTCGCGGGCGGGTCCGTGGCGGCGGGGAACGGCGGCCTGGAGCACCGGCTGGCCGTGGCCTGGGAGGAATTGCGCGCGGAGTTGCGGCGGCTGTGCGAGCCCGCGCTCGACGCGGCCTCCCTGGCCTTTGCCTTGAGCACCTTCACCTCCGAGACCGCGGCGGTCGTCGGGGCCATGGCCTGGGAGCGTCGCGAGAGCCTGCGCTACCTCGCGAGCGCGAGCCGTGCCGCTCCCTTCGGCCTCGAGGAGTATCTCGCGGTGTCGCGCTTCTCCATCTGTGTCCGGGCCGCTGGCGCGCTGGCCCTCGCCTTCGAGCCGGCGCCCCTGGTGGCCTGGAGCCGGTGGCAGCGGGCGATGGATGGGGGGGCGCGCGTCCTGCGGCTCGTCAACGATCTGGCCAACGTCCAGAAGGAGTTCGAGGAGGGGAAGCTCAACGCCGTCTCCCTCACCCTGCTGGAGCTGGGTTGGGATGGCAGGGAGCCTCCCGCGGCGGACAGCCCGGCGCTGGCCGAGGCGAAGCGCCGGGTGCGCGGTCGGCTCGAGGAGGAGCTGGCTCGGTTCCGCGAGGAGCTCCTGGCGTTGCCCCAGGAGGGCCCCCTCGCGGGCAACGTCATCAGCAGCGTGGCCTTCACCATCGCCATGTATCAGGAAGGCGACTACCAGATTCCCAGCGGAGAGAGCTGAGTCATGTCGAGTGCAACGCTGTCTGCCCCGGCCGTGCCTGGGGTCATCAAGGAGATTTCCGGCCTGCCCCTGCTGGGCAACGCGCTGGAGTTCCAGCGCGACCGGCTGGCGCTGCTGTGCCGGGTGGCGCGTGAGTGCGGGGAGATCGGCGCGTTCCGGATGGGACCGATGCGGGTGGTGGTGCCCAACTCGGCCGAGTTGATCAGCGAGCTGATGGTGGACAAGGGGGAGAAGATCCACCGCGGGCGCTTCTTCGAGGCCTTCATCCCCGTGCTGGGCATCCACTCCATGCTGACCCGGGATGGGGAGTACCACCGCCAGCAGCGCAAGCTGCACATGCCGGCCTTCGCCCCCCGGCGCCTGCCGCGGTACGCCGAGGCGATGGTGCGATGCACGGAGCAGGTGGTGGGCGATCTCCGGGATGGGGAGGAGGTGGACATGGGGGAGGTGATGGGGCGGCTGGCGCGGCACATCGCCGCCACCACCCTCTTCAGCCTCGACGAGGGCCCCCTGGTCACCCACTTCCAGAAGGCCATCGGCGTGGTCGAGGAGTACATCGCGCACGCGATGGGGAGCCTCGTGCCGATTCCCCTGAGCTGGCCGACGCCGGAGAACCGGCGCGCCCGGGCGGCCATCGCCGAGGTGCGACGGCGGGCGGAGGAGATCGTCGCCGACTACCGCCGTCGCGGTGAGGACACGGGGGATCTGCTGAGCATGCTCCTCCAGGCCCGGGACGAGACCGGCGAGGCCCTCAACGACGAGCAGCTGCGCGATCACACGGTGACCATCTACATCGCGGGACAGGAAACCACGGCGGTGGCGTTGACGTGGACGGCCATCCTGCTCGCCCGGCACCCCGAGGTTCAGGCCCGGGCCCGGCAGGAGGTGGATGAGGTGCTCCAGGGTCGCCGGCCCTCCTTCGAGGATCTGCCCCGGCTCTCCTATCTGCTGCAGGTCGTCAAGGAGTCCCTCCGACTCTATCCCCCCGCCGCCGCCATCGGCCGGGAGACGCTGGAGGAGGTGGACCTCGGCGGGTACCTGCTGCCGAAGAAGCAGTTCATGCTCATCAGCCCCTACACGCTCCACCGCGTGGCCCGGTACTATCCGGAGCCCGAGCGGTTCCTCCCCGAGCGGTTCCTTCCGGAGGAAGAGAAGAAGCGGCCGCGCAATGCCTTCCTCCCCTTCGCCACCGGCGTGCACACCTGCGTGGGCAACCACTTCACCCTCATGGAGATGCAGCTCAGCCTCGCGCACATGCTGCAGAAGCTGCACTTCGAGCTCGTCCCGGGGCAGGACATCCAGCCCCGGCTGCTCGTGACCGTGAAGGCGAGCTCCGCCCGGTTCATCGTCCGCCGACGGTAGTCCCGGGGTTCTTTCCCCCGCACGACAAGACGGCCGCTCCCGGGAGTCCGGGGCGGCCGTCGGTGCTTCCGGGGCTCGAGGTTGCGAGGCTAGTGCGCGCCCGTGCTCCCGTGCAGCCGGATGATCTCCTCGGTGCCTCCGGCCTGGTACAGCGCGTAGATGGCGCCCCACCCCATGGCCAGGAGCACCAGGAAGATGACGATGGACCAGGGCTCGAAGCGGCGCATGGAGCGCTCGGTGGCGAGGATGCCCCAGCCCATGGCGAAGCCCTGGAGGCCGTTGGCGAGGTGGTACACGGTGCCCAGCACGCCCAGCGCGTAGACGATGAGCGTGGGCGCGTGCCAGCGCATCTCGTAGGCGATGTCGTGGAACGGCTCCGCGTGGCCCATCATCAGTCGCGGCTGGAGGAAGGCCAGCCAGATGTGGGCGCCCAGGAAGAAGAGCACGCCCACCGCGCTCAGCCGCTGGAGGATGTACTTGAGGTTGGCGTAGTACGGATACGCGCCGTTGTTCGGCTTGAAGCTGAAGAGCCGGACGACGCCCCATCCGGCGTGGAGCAGCAGCGGCAGCATCACCAGCAGGAAGGTGAAGGCCTGCGCATAGGGGTGCTTGTACTCCGTCACCGCCACCTGCCAGGCCCCGGCGCCGTTCCAGGCGGCGAGGTTGTCCCACAGGTGGTTGATGACCCAGATGCTCAGCGGTACCACGGCGAGGAACGAGCCCAGGCGGGACTGGAGAAGCGGCGTCTTCTGGGGAACGGCGGCAGCAGCGGCTTGGGTGCTCATGGCCGCGCGTTATAGCCCGTCCCGTTCCCGTGCTGGATTCCTTGTCCATCAGCAGGGGGAGCCGGAACGCTCGGAGGTATTAGCTGGAGCGATGAGTCCAAGGAGGCTCATCCGTCTGAAGGGGGAGCGGGGGGGCGGATTCCGCCATTGGCGAGCGGGGCGGGGGACGGCACGCTAGTTCCCACACCTATGTCCGATGAACTCGTCAGTGGACTTCTGAAGAATACGGATTTGAGGGTGGTGCTCGTCACCACCACCGAGCTGTCCCGCCGGGCGCGGGAGTTGCACCACTCGGAGGCGGCCTCGGCGTCGTTGATGGCGCAGGGGCTGACGGCCGCCGCGCTGCTCGCCGCCCTGCAGAAGGGGGAGTCGCGCATCAACCTCCAGCTCGAGTGCGACGGGCCGCTGCGGGGCTTCTTCGCGGACGCGGACACCGGAGGGGTGGTTCGCGGCTACCTGAAGAACCCCCTCGTCTCCCATGAGGGCGCCGAGGGCGAGTATCGCTGGCGTCCGGCGCTGGGGAACAAGGGCTTCCTCTCCGTGCTGAGGGACCAGGGAGAGGGGGAGTACTACCGCTCCTCGGTGGAACTGGAGCGCTTCGAGCTGGCCGGGGATCTGGATCGCTACTTCGCCATGTCGGAGCAGCTCCCCACGCGCGTCTTCCTCGCCGTGCTGCCGAAGGGGGAGGGGGCGGGCGAGCCGCTGGGCACGGTGGCCGGTCTGCTGCTGCAGCCGCTGCCCTCCGGAGACCGGGAGGCCTTCCAGGCGCTGGGGGAGCGGCTGGCCGTGGACTTCCCTCGGGCGGTCGAGGCGCACGCCTCCCAGGGAGCGCTCGCGCTCCTCAAGGCGCTCGTCGCCGATCCGGACCTGGAGATCATGTCCCGCTATCCGCTCGGCTTCACCTGCTCCTGCAGCCGGGAGGGGGTGAAGCGGGCCCTGCTGGCCATGGGGCGCGAGGAGCTGGAGGACCTGCTGGCCACGGAGGGCAAGGCGGAGGCGGACTGCCACTTCTGCACCACCCACTATGAGGTGAGCGGGGACGAAATCCGCGAGTTGCTGGCCTCATCCGCGCCGCCCTCCTCGAGCTGAGCCCGGGAGCGGACAGAGCGGTCGGGCGGGCTCCGGCGGGGGTGGCGGGGTTTCGTTCCCCGGAGTATGACGGAGGCGCACCTCCTTACCCAACCGGAGTCCTTTGCCGTGGCCAGCAAGAGGGCAACGCCGAGCAAGCCGAGAGGCAGACCTTCCCAGCAGCAGCAGGTGGAGACGCTCGTCTCCATTCCCTCGGACGTGGTCCTCGCGCCCCAGGTGGAGGCGCCACGTCAGCACACCGGGAGGGACCTGTCACAGCAGCGCTCCTCCGTCCGGGAGCTCACCTGGGCGGAGTTCGATCGCTCGGTGCAGACGCTCGCGCGAGCCATCCACAAGTCCCCCTTCAAGCCGGACGCGGTGGTGGGGGTGGCGCACGGGGGCGTCTTCGTGGGCGGGGCGCTCTCCAGCGCGCTGGGCTGCGACTTCTTCCCGGTGCGCATCAGCCGCCGGAGCCGGGACAAGGGCTCCAGCCGGCCGAAGATGAGCGGAGAGATGCCGCGCGAGCTCAAGGGCCGGCGCGTCCTGGTGGTGGACGACGTGGCCTCCAGCGGCGACACGCTGGAGCTGGCCAGCGCGCTGGCGCGGGAGGTGGGGGCGCTGGAGGTGGCCACCGCGGCGCTGGTGGTGCGGCCCGAGGGCTATGCCCCCGGCTTCGGCGGTTTGTCCACCGAGTCGCTGGTGGTGTTCCCCTGGGACTACCAGACGCTCACCGAGGATGACCGCTTCGATGTGGATCCGGACAAGGCGGGGGCGTGAGGTGAAGGAGCGCCGGGCGTGATCATTGGCACCGCGGGCCACATCGATCATGGCAAGACGTCGCTGGTCAAGGCGCTCACCGGTATCGACACGGACCGGCTGAAGGAGGAGAAGCGCCGGGGAATCACCCTGGAGCTGGGCTTCGCGCACCTGGCGCTGGAGGACGGGACGGTGGCGGGGGTGGTGGACGTGCCCGGCCACGAGCGCTTCGTCAAGGCGATGGTGGCGGGGGCCGGAGGGGTGGATCTGGCGGTGCTGGTGGTGGCGGCGGACGAGGGGGTGATGCCCCAGACGCGCGAGCACCTGGACATCTGCCGGCTGCTCGGGGTGAAGGCGGGGGTGATCGCGCTCACCAAGGCGGATCTGCTGTCGGAGCTGGGCGAGGAGTGGAGCGCGCTGGTGGAGGCGGACCTGGTGTCGTTGGTGGCGGGCACCTTCCTGGAAGGGGCGCCGGTGGTGCGGGTATCCGCGAGGACGGGAGAGGGGCTGGACGCGCTGCGAGCCGCGCTCACCCACGCCGCTCGGGGGTTGCCCGGGCGCCCCGCGGAGGGACCCGCCTTCCTGCCGGTGGATCGCACCTTCACCATCAAGGGCTTCGGCACGGTGGTGACGGGGACGCTGCTGTCGGGGGTGCTGGGCGTGGAGGAGGCGGTGGCGCTGCTGCCGGGACTGCCCGGCCCCTCGAGGGTGCGCGGGCTGCAGGTCCATGGCGCGTCGGTGTCGCGGGCGGAGGCGGGCCAGCGCGTCGCGGTGAACCTGGCGGGCGTGGAGTCGGAGGCCGTCTCCCGCGGCATGGTGCTGGTGAGGGCCGGCGAGGTGCCGGAGACGCGGATGCTGGACGTGGAGCTGAGCCTGCTGCCGGCGGCGGAGGCGGCGTTGCCCCGGCGCCGCAAGCTGCTGCTCCACCTGGGCACCGCGCAGGTGGAGGCGACGGTGGCGCTGTTGGACCTGGAGAAGCTGGAGCCGGGGGAGACGGCCCTCGCGCAGTTGCGCCTGTCCGGGCCGGTGGCCGCGCTGCCGGGCCAGCGCTTCATCCTCCGGGGCGCGAAGGCGTTGCCGGGACGGGGCGCCACGCTGGCCGGGGGACGCGTGCTGTCCATCACCCCGCCGCGCCGCCGTCGGGGTGGGTCCGAGGTGGTGGCCCAGCTCCTCGAGGCGGACACGGGCGGGCAGGTGGCCTGGCTGCTGCGTCAGGCGGGCTACCGTGGCCTCACGCAGGCGGAGATCTTCGCCCGCTCGGCGCTGGCTCCCAAGGCCCTGGCGCGCGCGCTCGAACTGCAAGGCTCGCGTGGCGCGGTGCTGCTGGTGGATCGCGAGCGGCGCCTCTACCTCTCGGGAGAGGTGTTCGAGGGGCTCCAGGCCCGCGCGCTGGCACTGCTGGCCGCCTTCCATGAGCGCGAGCCGCTGCGCGAGGGCCTCTCGCGCGAGGAGCTGCGTCAGCGGCTGTCGGGCGAGCTGGATGCGCGCATCTTCGCCCGGCTGCTGCAGGCGCTGGGGGAGGGAGGCCGGGTGGAGGTGGAGCGGGAGGTGGTGCGCCTGAAGGGGCGCGGCCGGACGCTCACCCTCGACGAGGAGGCCACGCGGGCTCGGATGGTGGCGGATCTGATGGCCGCGGCGCTGGCGCCGCCCTCGGTGGGAGAGCTGTCCCAGCGGTTGAAGCTGCCGTCGGCGCGGGTGCAGGAGCTGCTGAAGGTGGCGGTGGCCGAGGGGCGGGTGGTGCGGGTGAGCGAGGAGCTGTACTTCGACGCCGAGGCGCTGCGCGGGCTGAGGGAGCGGTTGGTGACCCACCTGCGCGAGAGTCGGGAGATCTCCACCCAGGCCTTCAAGGAACTGGTGGGCCAGAGCCGCAAGTTCGTCATTCCCCTCTCGGAGTATTTCGACAGGGAGAAGGTGACGCTTCGGGTAGGGGACAAGCGGGTGCTGAGGCGCGCATGAGAACGAGGCGTTTCAGCGCGGCGGCCTTGCAGTCCCTCATCGAGTCCTTCGAGAACCCGATGTTCGTTCTCCGCGGTGAGTGCATGTGGGCGGTGAACGAGGGCTTCCTGGCGGTGGTGGAGCTGAGCCGGGAGCAGGTGGTGGGGCGCTCCGTCATCGATTTCGTCCACCCGGAGGAACGCTCGCGGCTGGCCAGGCGTCTCAGCTTGCGGAGGGAGGCGGGGCCGCGGGACATGGGTCCCTGGCGCTACCTCCTGCCCGTCACCGGTGGGGACTCGTACGAGATGTGTGCCCAGGTTCAGGAGGTGGAGCTGGAGGAGGGGGGAGGGGCATTGCTCGTCAACTGCCTGGTGATGGAGCAGCGGCCGCAGGGGCAGTTGCTGGCCGAGAGCCTGGTGGAGACGAGCGCGGAGCTCGTCTCCGCGCGTTCGGAGGAGAGGGTCTGGCGGGTGGCGCTGGATGGCCTGCGGGGCACTGGCTTCTCCGCGCGCCTCTTCGCCCGGGAGGGGGAGGGCTTTCGCGCCCTCGACGGGGCCTCGCTGCCAGCGGACGTGGCGCTGGGGCTGGAGGCCCTCACGGAGGGGCGGCCCGTCTTCGGCGGCGCGAGCTGTGGGTCTTCCCATGTCTACCTCCCGCTGGGCACCTCGCTCTCGGAGGTGCTGTGGGTCGTCGGGGAGGGGCTGGGGCCCATCAACAGCTCGGTGCTGGAGCTCTTCGCCAAGGTGGTGGGGGCTGCCCTCTCCGACGCGAGGCTGCTGGCGGACGTGGAGCGCGGCCGGTGGGAGATGGTGGCGGTGGCCGAGATGGCCCGCTTCGTCGCCCGGCCGGAGCCGCCCACCCCCGAGGACTTCCTGTCGCGACTCACCTCGCTGCTGGGCGCGGACGCCGCCGTGCTCTACTCCGCCGAGGAGGGGCAGCTCGTCCTGTCGGCTCAGGTGGGTCTGGAGGACGAGGCTCGGGCCGTGCTGGCCGATCCGTCCGCGGCGCTGGGGTCGGCCGCATCGTCGGCCCGGAGCGAGGTGATCATCGGGGAGGCCGAGTCGCGTGAGCTACAGCGGCTCTCGGGTGGGCGTCTGGGCGACGGCGCGGCGGTGGGCCTCTCTCCTCGGGAGCAGGCGCGAGGTCTCCTGCTGGTGCTGCGTCCTCCGGGGCATCCCTTCGAGAGCGCGGACCTGCGGCTGTTGGGCACCTTGTCCGAGCTGCTGGTGACGCTGCTGGAGCAGCGCCGCCTGCGCGTCGAGTCCTCCCGACAGCTCGCCGACACACGCCTGCTGCTGGACCTGGCCCGCACGACGGCCGCCACCCTGGAGGTGGCCACCATCCTGGACGTGGCGGCGGATTTCCTCGTCCGGTTGCTGGACGTCTCCAACTGCTTCATCATGCTCCACGACGAGAATGCCCGGGTGCTGCGTGGCGCCGCCGCCTCCGCCACCCACCGCGACTTCTTCCGCACCGTCTCCATTTCCCTGGACGACGCGGGGAGCGTGGCCGCCCGGGCCGCTCGCGAGCTCCGGCCGCTGGTCGTGCCGGACGTAGAGAATGAGGCGGACGTGCTCGCGTGGGAGTTCGTCCACCGCTTCGAGGAGAAGGCCCTCCTGGTTCTGCCGCTCACATCGCGCGAGGAGCTCATCGGCGTGGTGCTGGTGGATGACACGCGCCGCCCGCGCTCCTTCGGCCCCGCCTTCATCGAGCTGGCCGAGGCCACGTGTGGGCAGATCGCCCTGGCCATCGCCAACGCCCGCCTCTACGAGTCCCTCTGGGCCTCCTATGCGGAGCTGGCCGCCACCCGCGCGGAGATGGTCCGGCGCGAGCGCCTGGCCGCGGTGGTCGACTTGAGCGCCATCGTCGCCCACGAGGTGCGCAACCCCCTGGGCGTCATCTTCAACGCGGTGGCCTCCCTTCGCCGCATGCTCCAGCCCGAGGGCGACACCGCCATGTTGCTGGACATCCTCTCGGAGGAGAGCGACCGGCTCAACCGCATGGTGGGCGACCTGCTGGACTACACCCGCCCGCGCGAGGTCATGTTGCAGCAGGAGGATGTCCAGCAGGTGTTGAAGGATGCGTTGGAGGCCGCGCGCGGCCTGCAGCTCGCCTCGGGCGGGGTGGAGTTCTCCGCCGAGGTGGAGCCGGGCCTGCCCCAGGTACCGGTGGACCGGCGGTTGCTGCGTCAGGCGCTCCTCAACGTGCTGGTCAATGCGCTCCAATCCATGCCCCAGGGGGGCACGGTGCGGGTGCATGCGCGCCTCGAGGGCCGGGCGGGCCGCGGGGCGGTGCGCATCGACGTGGCGGACCAGGGCTGTGGCATCCCCAACGAGCTGCTCCACCGCGTCTTCGAACCCTTCTTCACCACCAAGGCCCAGGGCACCGGCCTGGGACTCGCCGTCGTCAAACGCATCCTCGATGCGCACCACGGGGAGATGGCGGTGGAGAGTTCACCCGGCCACGGTACGACCTTCACCTTTCGATTTCCCCTCCACCAGCCGACGAGCATGCCGTGAACGATGTCTCCACTCGATACCCCGGCGCACGCATCCTGGTCGTGGACGACCAGCGCAACATGCGGGCTACCACCGCGCTCCTCCTGCGCGTCGAGGGCCACACCGTCTTCGAGGCCGCCACCGGGGAGGAGGCGCTCGCCATCCTCTCCGGCGAAGGGGCGGATCTGCTGCTGACGGACCTGAAGATGGAGCCCATGGACGGGCTCGTCCTCCTCAAGAAGGCCCTGGAGGTGGCCCCGCGCCTGCAGGTCATCATGATGACGGCCTTCGGCACCATCGAGAGCGCCGTGGAGGCCA
>QKJM01000875.1 GCA_003249315.1 Archangium sp. | reverse complement strand
AAATCCTGCCCCCGCAACTCGGCAGGTCAGAGACCCTGCCGGAATGAAGGCAGGGTCTCTGACGTTCGTTTGAAATCGTAGCATCGATATCGCGGGGTGGAGCAGCCTGGTAGCTCGTCGGGCTCATAACCCGAAGGTCGCAGGTTCAAATCCTGCCCCCGCAACTCGACGATGAAGCCCCGCCGGTCCTTGGACCGGCGGGGCTTTTTCGTTTCCCTGAGGGATTTCTCCCGTCGCCTTCATGGTTGTAGGTGCCAGTGTGACGTTGGAGAGTCCGAGACTCTACACTTCCTCCTGGTGATGACGCTCGATCCGTGGTGGAACGCGGACGTGGTGTGTCCTTTGCTGTAAGAATCTAGAAGGGCTCCTGTTCGAGAAGTGGCAGCGGGCCTGGCAGCCGTGCCAGAACAGGGATGGGGGTGTGGAGAGGGGCGGGGGACTCCAACACGCGAGGTGCGAGGGATGGAGCGTACAGCTTGCGCGGCGGCGATCTTTCCAGGGACGGAGGACGAGGAATCATCCGAGGATGCGTTGCGGCACGAGAACGCGCGGCTGAGAGTGCTGGTGTCCCAGCGCGATGCGGAGCTGTTGAGTCTCCGGATGCGGCGGAACGAGATCGAGCAGCAGCTCTCGGATGTGAACAATCAGAAGGAGGGCCTGGCCTCCCGGCTGGCCGAGTGGGAGCGGATGAATCGGGTGTGCAAGGCCCGGCACTCGCTCCTGGAGCAGCAGGCGTCCCGTCTGCTGCGGCTCTACGTGGTCATGAGCCGCCTCTATGAGGCCATGGACCGAGAGCAGGTGCTGGTCGCCCTCCAGGAGATCGTCACCCACGTCATCGGCTCGGAGGAGATGGTCCTCTTCCGGCTCGATGAGAGTTCCGGGCAGCTCTGGGCGGTGATGTCCCGGGGGATCGAGCCGGGGCGCCTCCATGCCCTGCGGGCGGAGAAGGGGCCCATCGGACAGGTCGCCGCCAGCCGGAGGCTCTTCGTGTCCAGCGCCCCGCCTCGCGTCCATGGGGAACAGACGGTCGACGATCTGTCCGCCTGCATTCCGCTGTGCTTGGAGGGGAAGATGTACGGGGTGTTGGCCATCTTCCGGCTGTTGCCGCAGAAGAAGGCCTTCGACGAGGTGGACCACGAGTTGTTCGCCCTGCTCGGGAGCCAGGTGGCGCGGGCGCTCTGTCGAGCGGAGCTGTACGGCCGCCGTCGGCAGCTCGGCGCGCCGTAGAAGTCATGCCCCTCTGGCGGGAAGGCAAACCATGTCGCGGAAGAAGATCCTCCTCGTGGATGACTCGAACACGGTGCTGATGATGCACCAGATGATGCTCCACGGGCTGAACCACGAGCTGCTGTTCGCTCGGGATGGACGGGAGGCGGTGGAGCTGGCCCTGGCGGAGAAGCCGGACCTCATCTTGATGGACGTGATGATGCCGAGGATGACGGGCCTGGAGGCCTGCAGCGAGCTGCGAGCTCACGAGGCGCTGGCCAATACGCCCATCCTCCTGGTGACCACCCGCGGTGAGCCCCAGAACATGGAGGCCGGCTTCCAGGCGGGTTGCACCGAGTACGTCACCAAGCCCTTCGACGGTGTCGAGATCCTCTTGAAGGTGCATCACTACCTGAGCGACTGAGCGCCTGCCTGCCCGCGCATGATGCGGCCCGAGCCTGCCTGGCAGGAGAGGGGGCTGCCTTGCGTGGGCCCGAGGCGCTCCCGCGCGGGGCGTGCCCAGATTGGGCCGGAAGAAACCGGTCGATCGGGAGGTGGCCCCTTATGGTGACGCTGGCGCTCGCGGGGGATGTGATGCTGGGCCGCGGGGTGAACGAAGCCCTGCGGGACGTGGAGGAGCCTCGGCGGCCCTGGGGTGACGTCCTTCCGTACCTGCTCTCGGCGGACCTGCGGTTCATCAACCTCGAGTGCGCCGTCACGGGCCACCTGCAGCGGTGGAGCCGGAGCCACAAGGTGTTCCACTTCCGGGCCGATCCGGCCATGCTCTCGTATCTGCGGGCCGCGCGCGTGGATGGCTGCTCGCTGGCCAACAACCACACCCTTGACTTCGAGGAGGTGGGGCTGCTCGACACGCTGCGCTACCTGGAGCTCGCGGGCATCCGGCATGCGGGGGCGGGGAGGAACCTCGAGGAGGCGCGACAGCCGGCCATGCTGGAGGTGGGTCCGGTGCGGGTGGCGCTGATCGCCGTCACGGACAGCGAGCCCGCGTTCGCCGCCGGGCGAGACCGGCCTGGGACGCGCTACCTCCCGGTGTCCCTGGAGCCCGAGGTGATGCGCCGCGTTGAGGAGGATATCGCGCGGGCTCGCGAGGCCGGGGCCCACCTCGTCGTCTTCTCCAACCACTGGGGGCCCAACATGGTGCTGCGGCCCCCGGAGGAGTTTCGTGCCTTCGCGCACGCGGTGATGGATCGGGGCGCGGACGTGTACTTCGGCCATGGCGCCCACGTCTTCCAGGGGGTGGAGCTGTACCGGGGCAAGCCCATCCTCTACGACACCGGGGACTTCCTGGGCGACTACGCGGCGGATCCAGAGCTGCGCAATGACTGGTCGCTCCTCTTCCGCGTCTCCTTCGATGGGTATGGCCGCTTCCTGGGACTGGAGCTGGTGCCCGTGGAGCTGCGCTATGCCTCGATGCGCCTGGCGCGCGGGTTGACGCGCGAGTTCATCCTCGAGCGGATGGAGCAGCTCTCCGCCGAGCTGGGCACGCCGCTCGTGCGGCACGATGAACGGCTGTGGCTGGAGGCACCGGTTCTTCCCGAGCTGTGGGCCTAGAAGTCCGGGAGTCGTTCCCGGGGAGGCTGGCGCGAGCCGACCGAAGCAGGGTATTCGTGTGGTCGATTACCCCCTCTCCCCATGACGCTCGCGACCGCTCCCAGCATCGATATCGGCACCGTCCTCCAGGACACGTACGAAATCACCTCCCAGGTCGGTCAGGGCGGTATGGGCGCCGTCTTCCTCGCCCGTCATCGCCGGCTCCCTGGCAGACAGGTGGCCATCAAGGTCCTGCACTCCAGCTTCAGCCGCAATCCGGAGCTGTTCGCGCGCTTCCGCCGGGAGGCGGAGATCGCCTCCCAGCTCGGCCATCCCCATATCGTCGAGGTGCTCGACTTCGATGTCCTCCCGGAGGGCACCCCGTTCCTGGTGATGGAGTACCTCCGGGGTGAGAGCCTGGAGGCGCGGCTGCGACGGGGCGCTCTGCCCGTCCCGGAGGCGCTCGCCATCGCACGGCAGATGGGCTCGGCCCTCATGGCGGCCCACCGCGCCGGTGTCATCCACCGCGATCTCAAGCCCGCCAACGTCTTCCTCGTCCCCTCCGACGTCGGCGGCCTGGCTGGCGATCGCGTGAAGCTGCTCGACTTCGGCATCTCCAAGATCGCCGACTCCCAGACGGTGCAGACCCAGGAGGCCGTGCTCATCGGCACCCCGCAGTACATGTCTCCGGAGCAGGCCCAGGGACGCAACAGCGAGGTGGATGCCAGGACCGACATCTTCGCCCTCGGCTGCATCGTCTACGAGATGTTGTCCGGCGTCTCTCCCTTCGGCGGTAGCGGAGGGAGCATCGTGCAGATCATCTATCGCATCGTCTACGAGCCGCCCGAGCCCCTCTCCTCCCGCTGCCCCGAGCTTCCCCCGCACGTCATCGCGGCGGTGGAGCGCGCGCTCGCGAAGGAGCCCGAGGCCCGCTTCCCCGATGTCGCCTCCTTCATCTCCGAGCTGACCGGCACTCCGCTCCAGCCCCTCCCCGAGGCTGCTCCGGCCCAGGCCGTGTCCTCACAGGGGGATGACGTTGGCTTCGCCTCGACGCTCGTTCCCGCCGCGACGGCTCGCTCGCCCGTGCCCGTGGACGCCGCTGGTTTCGACGCCACCCGGGTCGTGCCCTCTCCGGAGGATGACGTCGGCTTCGCCCCGACGCTCGTTCCCTCCGCCACGGTTCGCTCGCCCGTGCCCGTGGATGCCCATTCTTTCGATGACACGCTGGTTCCCTCGTCCAGCGCGCCACCGCCAGTCCAGGCTCGTTCGAAGTCGCTGGTGGTGGCGGGGGGGATCGTGGGGGTCCTCCTCCTGGGCCTCGCCGCCGGCTGGTGGATGCGCTCCTCGCCGCCTCCTCCCGCGGCGCCCCTCGAGCCCGTGGCCGTGACGCCTCCCGCTCCGACGGGGGCCACGCCACCCACTCCCGAGCCGCCTCTTTCGCCTGCTCCCGAGTCGCCCCCTCAGGAGGAAGCCCCCGAGCCGGCGCCGATCGCCGCCACCTCGGCTTCCCCGGCTCCCGCTCCCGCTCCCGTGAGGACCTCCTCGCGCCAGGCACCGAGAGAGACCGTGCCCGAGGCCGTGCGCGTGGATCTGGAGGCGGCGGAGCGCGAGCTGGTCGCGGGTAACGCCAGCGAGGCCATCCGTCTCGCCCGCCGCAGCCAGCGGACGCAGGTGACGGGCGCCTCGTACTCCCTGCTCACGCGCGCCTACTGCCTCCAGCGGGATCTCTCCAATGTCAACGCGCAGTGGCGGAAGGTGCCTGCCTCCGAGCGGAGCCGGGTCCGCGAATACTGCCGGCAGTACCAGGTGGAGCTGTAATCGCCCTCCAGGCGCTCATGGCCTTCGGTAGGCCCGGGCGCGTCGCACAGGAGTTCGAACGTGAGAGCCATCGTGATTGGGATCATCGCCGTGCTGGGCGCGGCCTCCGCCTGGGCCTCCGCGCCGGTGGGTCCGGGCAAGGTGTTCGTCGGCCTGGACGGAGAGCGGGTCACCGTCCTCCCCCTCACCCCTGCCGAGAGCCAGAAGGCCCTCCTCCTCGTCGAGGGCACGGGCGGAGAGTTCGATGGGATGCTCCTCCCCCATGTCATCTCCGATCAGGGCAGAGGGAACTCCTACACCACGCAGTGGCGGGGCAGGGACTACACCACCTTCTCCGTCCGCCCGAGGGGGAACCGGCGCGCCCACTACATCTCCGTGCCCGGTCGGCGCGACTCCATCGAGGTCTCCTATAATGATGCGCGCTCCCTCGCCCTCGAGCCCGAGGCGCTGTACGCGCGGCACCTGAAGCAGAAGGCGGATGGCTCGCTCGAGCGGATCATGGCCTTCCATCGCAAGGAGGAGGTGGCCGAGCAGGAGCAGTCGTTCTCCGAGTCGGTGGCCTCGCTGAACGAGAAGTGCGGCACGTCCGTCACGGCGACGATCGACTGGCGCACCATCCCGGACGAGCGGCTCAAGTCGTACAGCATCTCTTCCTTCTGCGCGAACCCGCTGTGGGCGCTGGGGGAGCTGTGTGGCTCGGACGTGGCCAGGAAGGCCATCCAGGCGCAGGTGTCCCAGGTGGCCTGCCAGTTCGGCGAGGCCGTGAAGCTGGAGCTGGGTGAGGGGCGTCTGGCGTGGACGACGCACGAGGACACGCCGAACCAGCAGCAGCTCGCCAGCCGGCTCCTCATGGAGCGCCTCGAGCCGGTGGGCGGCAAGGGGGAGAGCCTGGAGCTCTGGATGCAGCGGGAGAAGACCGCCGTGTGTACCGACGGGAAGGGGCACTACGTGGTGGTCGCGCCCAGTGGCACGGAGGGGGGCTCGCTCTCGTACGGGGACGGCACCCGATTCGTCCAGGTGCCTCCGCCTCCTCGCTCGTTGCCCGACAACTACTTCCTCGAGCCGCGCTTCTTCGCCAAGCGCATGAATCCCTCCTTCCGAGGGCTCGACATGCGCGTGTATTCGGAGGTCGAGGCGGACCTGGAGAAGAAGACGTGCTCCGTGCGCTGCGGTGAGCGGACCGTCGACTTCGAGCTCCTCGATGGCGATGCGGTACAGGCGTTGCTTCGCAAGGCCACGTTCGAACGGAATCCCCGCGAGTTCGAGCCCTATGCCCTGCTGCGTGACACGCGGGGCCGCTACTACCTCGTGGACCGTGGCTTCCACCCGGAGGATCAGAAGATCTTCCGGGTGTTCGTCGGACCCAAGGGAAACCTGCGGCAGCAGCAGATGCTCGACATCGTCTCCGACTCGGAAGGGATGATCTTCTCCACGAAGAAGGGCGAGCTGCGGCTGGTGCTGAACCGGGAGATCTCCTCGATGTGGATCGCCTCCGAGAAGAAGCTGGAGCTGCGCGTGGTGCCGGTGGAGCAGAACCTCCCGCTCATCTACAACGAGCTGGGTGTGTACACGGGCGTGCGGCTGGGCACGCCCTGTGATGACCAGTAGGGAGGCTCAGTCCCGTTCTTCGCAGTTCGGATTGCCGCTGCGAGGAGTGTGCGTGCCGAGTGCCAGCGAGAGGCTCACGGGCTTTCCGGCCCGGACCTGGACGAAGGTGATGGCTTCTCCGCCGTACCATGTCGCGCCCGGGGTGATCAGCCCGGTGACGGGAACGACGACGTCGTGGTTGGCGGAGAGGACGAGGCTCTGCCCGGGAATGAGTCGTGCGCTCACCTCCGCCTCGTTGTAGAGCAGCCGCTCCTTCGCGAGCGAGCCGAGCTCTTCCATGCTCGGACTGTACAGCGGGAGCCAGTAGAGCCTCTGGTACTTCTCGAAGGTGGCGTCGAGCAGATCCGTGAGCAGGCTGCGATCCTTCTCATAGAAGCGCAGGTTGGCCTGGTGGAACATCCACGGGGCCAGCTCTCCCTTGAGCAGGTAGCGCAACAGCACCTCGCTCTCCTTGTCGAGGATCTCCTCGTAGGTGAGATCCCTCCCCCAGTAGGCGCGGTAGAGCATGTTGTATTCGCCCGCCCACTGCTCGGGGTTGGACACGTTGTAGAAGAGGTTCGTCGGCCGGCGGGGGATCATCAGCATCTCGGGCATGACGAAGTTGCGCAGGGCCGTGTTGGGAATCGTCATCCCCTGTCCCGGCAGGGAGGTGTCTGACACCACGTAGCGCACCCCGAGATCGTACGCCGCGTGCATCGCGTCCGGGTTGTAGAGGCCGGTGATGTTCGGGGTGACCAGGGACTTCTCGCTGAAGCTCTCCAGCTTGAGCTCCGTGGCCACATCCAGGTTCTTCTTCAGCTCCGTGTACACCGTCTCGTAGTCGAGCTCATCCAGGTAGGGATGGGTGTAGGTGTGGCTGATCCACTTGAAGTCCTTCTCGAGCTTGCGGGTCTTCTTGACGAGCTTCTGATCCGGGAACTCGGTGGGATCGGTGCCCAGGCCGTTGTAGGCCATGTCCAGCATGAAGTCCTCGGACCTGAGCCGCTTGCGGGCCTTCTTCTGCCACTTCGCGGCGGCGTCGAGATCCTTGTCGGTCATGCGGTAGGTGTGGGTCTCGGGCTCGTTCCACAGATCGTTGTCGAGGAAGACGTCGTCCACCTGGGCGCCGATGAAGACGCGGCGGTAGCCGAGGAAGAGGCCGCGGGTGACCCAGCTCACCACGCCATGCGAGAGGGCAATGGCATGCGTGAGGTGCTGGTTTCCATCGAAGGTGAGGGCGAGGTTCTCCCGGCCGTCCTTCAGGGTGGCCACCACCGCGAGCGCGTGGCCTCCCTCGTCCTGCAGCAGCGGTGTGGTGCCGGGCGCGGCGCGCGCGCGGTAGCTGTAGGCCATGTGGACCTGCAGCGGCGCATCGGTGAGGTAGGAGAACACCTGCCTTCCCTCCTCGGTCCGTCTGATGGGCAGAGGGGTGACCGAGGTGTCCTGGGCACTCGCCCCCTCGAAGCCCAGCGCGGCCGTGGGGTACGTGTACCAGGTCACCTGCCGCACGCTGAAGTTCGTCTCGTAGTCCGCCAGCGCCTGCCATTCCTCGAGTGAGAGCGCGCTTCGCCAGGTGCCGCCGTCGAAGTAGCCCAGGCTCGAGGTGGCGAGGATGACACCCTGGAAGTGTCCGTGGTTGCCGCTGGCCAGGAAGTTGGGGGTGAGGCCGCCAGGCTTCTGCGTGGATACGAACAATGTATAGGGCGTGCCCAGGTAGCCCAGCACCTGTTCGATCGTGCTCAGCCCCGGCTCGTTGCCGTCCGCGGAGACCACGAGGATCTTCGCCTCCAGCGTCGTCTCCGCCGCCGCCGTGGATCGCCCCAGCCGGGTGGCCTTCCCGTGGACATCCGGCGCCTCCCTCGGCTCCAGCGGCCCCGAGGGTCTGACCGGCTTCTCCTCGAAAGGCTTCAGCGGCAATCGGTGGGGGTGCTGAGGCCGGTTCGCGGCATGTCCCTGCGTGGCCAGCAGAAGCGTCATGCAGGCCAGCAGAAGGCTCATGAGCGCATGCCGTGGACGATGGACTTCCATGGGTACCTCCTCGTGAGGGCACGGGGTCGTGCGAGGCGGCAACATGGGGCCTCTTGGGTTCCAAGGAAGCGGGTGGTGTACCGCGGAGGGAGGGCGGTGGGCACCAAGGCACACATATTCATGCTGGAAGTGCCGGATGGAGGGGAGGGCGAGCCGAGGATGTCCCGGGTGAGAACCGTGTCCTGTCTGGGAGGGAGGATTGTCGCACACAGGCGGGCTGCCTAGATCGCACCGACATCGAGGGTGGTTGTCTGCCGCGTCCCTCGCGGGTGGCGTCGGAGGTCTCGGGCATGGCCATGGAGAATGCCGGTAGCAGGGTGATCGGATGCATCGCGCTGGCCTGCGTGCTCGCGGTGCCGATGGCTTCGGCCGGCGAGAGGAGCATCGCCTTCCACTACGGCCCCAACCCGCCCGTCGAGGAACTCTCCCACTTCGCGCAGGTAGTGGTGGAGCCGAGACACTTGAGCTCCGAGGCATTGGCCGCGCTGCAAGGGGCCAGCACCGTCCATGCCTACCTCAGCATCGGAGAGGTGAACGAGGAGCACCCCGCGCATGCTCGGCTCCAGGGCTCCTGGATTCTCGGGAGGAACGAGGCCTGGGGCAGCAGTGTGGTGGATCCGCTCCAGGAGGGAGTTCGCGAGCTGCTGCTCTCCCAGGCGGAGGCGCTGTGGGCCAGAGGCTACCGGGGTTTCTTCCTCGACACCCTCGACAGTCCCATCGCGGTCCAGGCGCCCGAGCCCGTGCGACAGGCGCGCATCCGCGCCCTGGTGATGCTGCTCCAGGAGCTGCACCGCCGTCTGCCCGGCGTGAAGCTCCTGCTCAACCGTGGCTTCGAGCTCTTCCCCGAGGCGGCGCCGTTCGCGGAAGGAGTGGTGGCAGAGAGCCTCTTCGCGCGTTGGAACGCGGCGGCCCAGCGCTACGAGCCGGTGCCGGAGGCGGATCGCACCTGGCTGTTGGAGAAGCTCGACGGGCTTCGTCGACGCCACGGGTTGCCGGTGACGGTGGTGGACTACGTACATCCGTCCGAGCGAGTGCGGGCGAGGGACGTGGCGCGGCGGATCCATGCCCTGGGCTTCACTCCCTATGTCACCAACTTCAGCCTGGACATGCTCGGGGTGGGGCTGGTGGAGCCCATCCCCCGCCGTGTGCTGGCGCTCCATGACGGTGCCGAGGGCGGGGCCGCTGTCTCCTCGCTGCACCGGTACCTCGCGGTGCCGCTGGAGGCGCTGGGCTACACGCTGGAATACCGGGAGGTGGGCGGACCGCTGCCGGAGGAACTGCTCACCGGGCGCTATGCGGGGGTAGTGGCGTGGCTGACGGAGGTGCCCCCGGAGCGGCACCCGGCGCTGCGGGCCTGGCTGGACAGGCAGTGTGACGCGGGGGTGCGCGTGGCGTTGCTGGGCGATCTGGGCTTCGCTCGCGATCCGGCCTTCCTGGCGAAGCGGGGGCTGGCGCCCGGGCGGCGGGCGGGAGCGCTGCGTCTGGGTCGGGCCGACGGCATGGTGGGCTTCGAGGCCCGCCCGGCGATCCACGCGCGGGCGCTGCCGGACTTCCAGGCGGTGGCTCCCGAGGTGCGCGTACATCTGTCCGTGGCGGACGAGTCGGGCCAGGAGGCAGCGGCGGTGGTGACCGGCCCCTGTGGGGGGCTCGCGCTGGGCCCCTACGTGCTGGAGGAGGGCTTCGCGGGGCAGCGTCGCTGGGTGCTGGAGCCCTTCGCCTTCCTCGAGGCGGCGCTCGCCGCGGAGCCCTTCCCCGTCCCGGATGTCACCACCGAGAACGGTCGGAGGGTGCAGGTGGTACACGTGGAGGGAACGGGCCTGGAGCCCCCCTCCGCGCTGGCGCGGCTGGCGTCGCTGCTGTCGCGCCATCCCCTGTCGGCCACCCTCTCCCTGTCGACGCATGCATCGGCCAGCTCCGGGGAAGAGGCGCGGGCGAAGCGCCTGGCTCGGTTGTCGCACCTGCCGCTGGTGGCTCCGTCCACCCGGATCGGCGGCGGGCTGGGGCGCCTGAGCTTCGAGAATCCCTCCCTCACCGGGCTCTCCCCCCTGCTGGCTCCCGGGACGGAGGGTGGGGCGCGCATCTACGCCCCGCTCGTGGATGGCCGCGACTACGAGAGGCTGGCGCGGCCTCCGTATGCCTATACCCGGCTCGTGGAGGTGCTGGAGCGCACGGAGCGACCCCGGCGACTGGCGCCGCTCGGGCTTCTCTACCCGGTGAATGTCAGCGCCTCGCCCGCCGGGCTCCGGGCGCTCGAGTCGATCCACGCCTGGGCCCGGACCCAGCCCACCCTTCCGCTATGGCTCGACGAGTACGCGGATCGCGTCGAGGGTTTCTCCCGGGCCACGTTCGCGCGTCACCTGGATGGCTCGTGGCGGATCCGAGGACTCGGTGCGCTGCGCACCCTCCGGCTGCCGGGCTCGCTGGGCTGGCCGTCGCTCCAGCACTCCAGGAATGTCGTCGGCTTCCTCGATGCGCCGCAGGGGCGCTATGTGAGCCTCCAGGGTCCGGAGGCCGAACTCGTCTTGAGCGAGGAGCCTCCAGAGGGGCCCTCGCTGGCCTGGGCCAACGCCTCCGTCGTCTCCTGGAGTGCCACGCCGTCCCTGTCGCTGCGTCTGCGGGGCCATGTCCCGGTCTCGCTCGCCCTGGTGGGCGTCCCTTCGGACTGTGTGCTCGTCGGGCCCTCTGGCTCCTTCGCGGGTGTGCCCGACGAGGGCAGGCTCGTCTTCCGCTTTCCCCTCTCGGATACCGGTGATGCGCGCCTCGTCTGCCCCTGAGCGTCCGCGGCTGGTGGGCCCCGGATCATTGTTGCTACTGGTGGGCGTGGTGGGATGCGCCCTCGTGCTGCTGCTGCCGGCGGCGGAGCAGGTGCTGGCCAGTCCGGATCGGGCGCCAGGAGTGGATGAGGTGGCGCTCGCCTACCTGCGCGCGGCGCTTACCGCGCGGCCGGGCGACGAGGTGTTTCGGCTGCGGCTGGCGCGCGGGCAGCAGGAGCTGGCCCTTCACGCGGAGGCGCTCGCCACGCTGGCGCCGCTCCTGACACTTGAGGGAGAGGCGGGGCGCGAGGCCCGACTTCTCGCCTTCGCGGGGGCGATGGCGCAGTGGCGTCGGACGCCGACCCCGGAGGAGGCCATGGCGCTTGGAATCCGGATCGCCGACCTGCTCGGAGAGCCCCACCCTCCGGAGGACTGGGAGGTGTTGAGGCGGGCGGCGTTGGAGGTGCGGAGGCCGGATCTGGCGGCCAGGGCCGCGGAGGCGCTCGCCGAGGCGGAGCCCGGGCGTCGGGTGGAATGGTCGAGCGAGGCCGCGCGGCAGTGGTTGGCCTCGAGCGAGCCGGCGCGTGCGGCCGAGGCCTGGGCGCGGGCGGCGGAGGCCGCATCCGAGGAAGAGGGAGCGGCGCTGGCGCTCCGGGCGATCGAGACGGCCCGGGGACTGCGGGAGGCTCCGGTGGCGCTGGCGTTGGTGGAGCGTCTGCTGGGGTGCTTCCCGGGGCGGGCGGCGCTGCTCGATGGGGCGGTGGCGCTGGCCCTGTCGCACGGGGCCCTGGCCGAGGCCAACCGCTGGTCCGAGGCTCGTGCCCTGGGGACTCCCGAGGACGAGGGAGGGTGGCTGCGTCGGCGCGAGGTGGCGCTCGCGGCGGGAGATCTCCCAGGGGCGCTGGAGGCCTGTCGGTGGCTGGTGCGGCTGCGCCCGGACGCGCTCGTTGAGTGGGAGTGGCTGGCGCAGGTAGCGGGGTGGGCCGGAGCCCGGGAAACGGAGCTGGAGGCGTGGCACCGGCTGATCGTCCATGAAGGGGCTCCGGTGTCGGTGGGCCGAGCGGTGCGGCTCGCCCTGGAGTTCGGGGACACGCGGCGTCTGGTGGAGGTGTTGGTGGCTCGGGAGCACCGTGGGGGGCTCATCGACGAGGAGCGCTCCCTGCTGGTGGGCACGTACGAGCACCTCGGGTTTCCGGAGCGGGCGGAGGCGCTGCTTCAGGGGCAGGAGGGTGAGACCTGGTTGCGTTGGCTCGCGCGGGTGAGGGAGGCGCGAGGGCGGCTCTCCGAGGCGCTCGCCACGTGGGAGGAACTGGAGGCAGTGGGCGAGGCCCCGTTGGAGGCGATCCGGGTACAGGGGGAACTGCTATGGAGGATGGGGCGACCCCGGGAGGCCCTGAAGCGGCTGCGTGGCGGGCGTGAGCGGGCGGGGCCTGAGGCGCTCGACTACTGGCGGTTGCTGGCTGGACTCGCCTGGAGCCTGGACGCGGACGAGGACGCGCTCGCGGCCCTGCGGGTGTTGTGGCGGCACGCGCCGGAGGAGCCTCTCGTCGCCAAGCGGCTGGTGCGCCTGTGTACGGACTCGGGGCGGGTGGCAGAGAGGGAGGGCCGGCTGGAGGATGCGTGGGCGCGCTACGAAGAGGCGCTCTCGGTGGACGAGCGAGACGAGACGGCGCGGCTTGGACTGTTGCGGGTGAAGGGGGAAGCGGGCGCGCACGAGGCGCTCGCCGCGCTCCTGGCTCGGTGGAAGGAAGAGGCCGCGAGGGAGCCGGTGTACTTCGCCCCCTATGCGCAAGCCTTCCAACGGCTGGGGAGGAAGGCGGAGGCGGCGGAGTGGTACGGGCGCCATGCGCGCTCCCGTCCGGAGGATGGGTGGGCACATCTGGCGCATGCGCAGGCGCTGGACGAGGCCGGCGAGCGGGAGGCCGCGGACACGGCGTGGCGGGCGGCGTTGGCGCGGCTGCGGCCCGAGGTGGAGACGGC
>QKJM01000312.1 GCA_003249315.1 Archangium sp. | reverse complement strand
GGGAGGCGCGCAGGTCCGCCATCACCCGCTGTCCCAGCCGCTGCATCCACCCGCCCTGGAGGAAGCCGGCCGTGGCCTTCACCACCGCCGCCGCCACCACCAGCAGGGGCAGCAGGCGGAGCATCCGCTCGCCGGGGAGGCTCACTCCCGCCACCTCCACCGGCTCTCCGGTGAGCACGGCGCGCAGCAGGGGGCCTATCACCCAGGCGTAGGAAGAAGTGGCCACCGCCGTTCCGAGGGAGGCGCAGAGGCCGGCGACGAGCAGGCGGCGGTGCGGACGCAGGTAGCCCAGCAGGCGGCGGTAGACGTGCGGAGAAGGACGGGGGGCCACGGGGGAGCCTTTTCGCACCCTGCCGGCCCTCAAGCAAAGGCCCAGGCTCCCCTGTCCGCCCTCCCGCCCGCCGCCTGGGCCGGAGTGGCCCTTTCATTGCCCCGTCCGGTGGGGGCCGTCAGCTTTCTGGTAGCCATGGACACCAACAACACTGGGAAAGAGACGCTTTTCAGTCCGGGCTGCGAGCCGGTGGTGGAAGAGGAGCATCGTCGCCGGTTGCTGTGGCTCATGGCTGAGTATTTCCGCACCGTTGGCTGTACGGACATAAAGGCCCGGCTACCGGGCTTCATGCCTCCGCCCATCCTCTCGGGCACCATCGAGGACCACCGGCCGGACTTCACCTGCCGGCAGGCCGACTCGGGTCGCACTCCCATCATCCTGGAAATCGTCACTCCGGAGATGGTGGATGACCCCTCTACCGAGAACCGGTGGAGCCTGCTGTCCAGCGCCGCCAAGCTCTACAACGCGGAGCTGCACTTCGTGGTCCCCAAGTGGGCTCCCAGGGGAGCGGTGGACCCGCTGCTCAAGCGGCGGCTGGCCCGCATGGAGCTCATCCCCAACCGGGTGTGGACCGTGTAGCGCTCGGAAGCGCCACCCCTGGATTGCCGGCCCGTTCGCCTGCGTTATAGTGGGTTCGAAATGTACGCAGGCCTCGAAAGGCCAATGAATCCAGGGGTTTGACTCGATGCCAGCGGCGGCGGGCGAGAAGCGCGACTACTATGAGGTTCTGGGGGTCCAGAAGAACGTCTCGGCGCAGGAGCTGAAGAGTGCGTTCCGCAAGGTGGCCCTGAAGTATCACCCGGACCGGAATCCCGGGGACACGCAGGCCGAGGAGATGTTCAAGGAGGCCTCGGAGGCCTACGAGGTGCTCAGCGACCCGGAGCGCCGGCAGCGGTACGACCGCTTCGGCCATGCGGGAGCGGCGGGCGCGGGCTTCGGAGGCGCCGGCTTCCAGGGCGTCAACATCAACGACATCTTCGGAGAGATTTTCGGGGACATCTTCGGGGGCGGGCGCGGCCGGGGCCGGGTGAGCAACCGGGGCGCGGACCTGCGCTTCAACCTGGAAATCTCCTTCGAGGAGGCGGCCTTCGGGTGCCGGCCGAAGGTGCCGATTCCGAGGCCGAAGAAGTGCGAGACGTGCTCCGGCACCGGCAGCAAGAGCGGTGCGGCCCCCAAGGCGTGCGGCACGTGCGGGGGCTCGGGCGAGCTGCGCTTCACCCAGGGCTTCTTCGCGGTGTCCCGGCCGTGCAGCGACTGCGGCGGCTCGGGCGCGGTGGTGCCGGACCCGTGCGGGGTGTGCCGGGGCTCGGGCAAGGTGCCCAGCGAGGAGGTGCTGGAGGTCAACATCCCCGGGGGCGTGGACAACGGCACCCGGGTGCGTCTGGCCGGGCAGGGCGAGCCGGGAGAGAGGGGCGGCCCTCCGGGCGACCTGTACGTGACGGTCATCGTCCGCGACCACCCCATCTTCCAGCGCGAGGACTACGACGTCTTCTGCGAGGTGCCCATCTCCTTCACCCAGGCGGCGCTGGGGGCGAAGATCGACGTCCCCACCCTGGACGGGAGGGTGAAGATGACGGTGCCCGAGGGCACCCAGTCCGGGAAGGTGTTCCGCCTGCGAGGCAAGGGCGTGCCGCACCTGCACGGGGGCGCGCGGGGAGACCAGCACGTGCGGGTGATTGTGGAGACGCCCTCGGGGCTGACCGCCCGCCAGCGCGAGCTGCTGGAGAAGTTCGCCGAGGAGTCGGGTGAGGAGGTACACCCGCACTCGAAGAACTTCTTCGAGAAGGTGCGCGAGCTCTTCGGCTCGTAGGTTGATGTGCCGTGCGTGGGGTGGGCACCGCAGAGGTGCCTACCCTCCCGGAAGTTTCGGGGGCTGACCGCTGGTGGACACACCGGCAGGAGTCGCCCCCGACGAGTGCCCGCGGGTGGACGTTCGCCGCGTCCCGAGGCGAGGGGCACTCACCAATCGGCGCCCCCATGCCCATACCGGTGCCCGCAACTCCAGGGAGACGGGGAGGGTGTCGGGCATGGCCACGTACCGACTCATCCGAAAGCTGGCAGCCGGTGGAATGGCCGAGGTGTTCCTGGCCAAGGTCGTGGGCGCAGAAGGTTTCGAGAAGCCCGTAGCGGTCAAGCGCATCCTCCCCTCGCTCGCGCAGGACGGGGAGTTCGTGGAGCTGTTCCTGCGCGAGGCGAAGCTGACGGTGTGCCTGCAGCACGCGAACGTGGTGCAGGTGTTCGACCTGGGGGCCATCTCCGGGCAGTACTACATGGTGATGGAGTTCGTGGACGGGGAGAACCTGCGGGCGCTGCAGCGCGGGGCCTCGTCCCGGCAGGTGTCGCTGGGGCTGCGCGAGGTGTGCTTCATCGTCCAGCAGGTGACGGAGGGCCTGGCGTACGCGCACGGACGGGCGGACGCGGCGGGCCGGCCACTCAACATCATCCACCGCGACATCAACCCCTCCAATGTGATGGTGGCCAGCTCCGGGGAGGTGAAGCTGGCGGACTTCGGCATCGCCAAGGCGGCCAACGCGCAGAGCGGCACGCAGGTGGGGGTGGTGAAGGGCAAGTCGGGCTACCTGGCGCCGGAGCAGTTGCGGGGCGCGGAGGTGGACCAGCGCGCGGACCTCTTCCTCATTGGCCTGCTGTTGTACGAGCTGCTCGCGGGCCAGCGGCTCTTCGGCGGGGCGGACTACTTCCAGACGCTGCGGGAGATTGCGAACTTCGACGTGAAGCGCCTCGTGCCGCTGCCGGGGGTGCCGCCGGCGCTGTGGAGCCTCGTCACCCGGGCGCTCGCGGAGGACCCGGCGGCGCGCTTCCAGCGGGCGCGTGACATCTCCGACGCGCTGCAGAACTTCCTCTTCGACCACCGGCTGCGCGTGGGCCCGCAGGACGTGGCGGCTCTCTTCGCGCGCTGCTTTCCCGAGCGGCACTCGCCGCTGGAGGGCTCGGGGGAGGTTCCAGGAGAGGAGATTCGACTGGGCTCGGACGCGGGAGTGGGGCGGCCGAGGACACTCACCTCGGTGCGCTCGCGACCGCCCTTTCCCGGGGGGCCACGGCCTGGCGCGCCCGTCTCGCCGCCGCGCCTGCTGCCCACCGACTCGGGCCGGGTGAGGCCGCCGCCTCCTCCTCC
>QKJM01000456.1 GCA_003249315.1 Archangium sp. | reverse complement strand
CGAGCGGATGCTCGCCGCCGAGAGAGGGCACGTGGGGCGGGCCGCCCGCCGGCTGGGCATTCCGCGCAGCTCGCTGTACCAGAAGCTCAAGACCCTGGGCCTCTCGTCCCGAGTCTGGAATCCAGATTCCAGATGTCAGGCCCGGGCCCGGGAAGACACTTCCGGGTGATGCGATTCCGAGGGGTTGCCGACCCGCGCGCGCTGGCGTGTGGTTTGCTCCCTGGCTGGACCGGATGAAGTCCGAGTTGGAGAAGGTCCTCGCCGTCTTCCTCACCGAAGCCGAGGAGCAGCTCGTCACCCTGGAGCAGGACCTGCTCGCGCTCGAGGCGTGTCCCGGGCCGGACACCTTGCGAGCAGTCTTTCGCACGGTACACACCCTGAAGGGCGGCACGGCGGCGATGGGCTTCACCGAGGCGGTGGAGCTGGCCCATACACTGGAGGACCTGCTCACCCGGCTGGAGGCCGGAGCGCTGGTGTTGCACTCGGGGCTGGGCACCCTGTTGCTGCAGGCGGTGGACGCGCTGCGAGAGCTGGTGGGCCTGAGACCCGCGGCCGAGCCAGACCTGCGCCTGCCCGCGAAGGAGGTACACCGCATCCTCGCCAGCACGGTGGAGGCCGCCCGGCCCATCTCCCAACCCGCGGAGAATGGCTGCGCGGAGCGGACCGAGATGTCCCCCGAGGCTCCCGCCACCCGCGAGCGCACCCTGCGCGTGGGGATGGACCGGCTGGACCGGATGTTGGACCTGACGGGGGAGATTTCCATCGCGCAGGGGCGGCTGGCCGCCATGCTCGCGCGAGCACACCACTACACCCCCAGACAACTGCAGGAGGCGCACCGCGAGGCGAATCGCCTCTACCTGGACCTGCAGGAGCTGGTGATGAAGGTGCGGATGGTGCCCATCGGGCGCACCTTCCAGACCTTCGCGCGCACGGTGAGGGACCTGTCCCAGGCCATGGGCAAGCGGGTACGGCTGGAGGTGAGCGGCGAGGACGTGGAGGTGGACACCACCGTCACCGAGCTCATTCGAGACCCGCTCACCCACCTGGTGCGCAACGCGATGGACCATGGCCTGGAGACGCCCGAGGTGCGCCAGGCGCGGGGCAAGGACCCCACCGGGACGCTGGCCCTGCGCGCCTTCCACGACTCGGGCAGCATCGTCATCCAGATCTCCGAGGACGGGGCGGGGCTGGACCGGGAGCGCATCGCCGCCCGGGCGCGCGAGTGCGGGTTGCTGGATCCGAACGAGACGCCGTCCGACGCGGAGCTCTTCAGCACCATCTTCGAGCCGGGCTTCTCCACCGCCAGATGCATCACCGAGCTGTCCGGCCGGGGCGTGGGCATGGACGTGGTGAAGCGCAACGTGGAGCTGCTGCGCGGCACCATCTCCGTGGACACCTGGCCCGACCAGGGAACCACCTTCACCCTGCGCCTGCCACTCACCCTCTCCATCATCGAGGGCTTCTCCGTCGGCGTGGGCGAGGAGACGTACGTCATTCCCCTGGAGAACGTGCTCGAGTGCGTGGAGCTCCCCCGGGACGAGAGCCGCCCCGGCCGCACCGGCTCCATCAACCTGCGCGGAGCTCCGCTGCCCTATCTCCGCCTGCGTGAGCACTTCCTGCTCGGCGGAGAGCTCCCCCCCAGGGAGAACATCGTCGTCATCAGCCACGGCCCGGGCCGGGCCGGCATCGCCGTGGACACGCTGCTCGGCCAGGGTCAGACGGTCATCAAGCCCCTGGGCAAGCTGTGCCAGGGATTGCCCGGGCTCGCCGGCTCCACCCTCCTGGGCGATGGCCGGGTGGCCCTCATCCTCGACGTGCCCACCCTCCTCCAGCAGGCCCTGAAGGTGGCCCCTCCCGCCGCCACGACGTGAACCACTCCATACCCCTCCCACTGCTCCGATACCCATGTCCTGGTACCAGAACCTGAAGATATCCTCGAAGCTCCTCCTTGCCTTCCTCGTCCTCCTGGGACTCACCATCTTCATCGGACTCTTCGCCCTCGCGAAAATGGATGAGATGCACCAGGCGTCCGACGAGGTGTCCCTGACGCGCATGCCGAGCATCCGCCACCTCGCGGAGGTGACCGACCGGATGGCGAGCTTCCGCCGGGCGCAGTTGCTGCACGCCGTCGCGGAGAGTGACTCCGTCATGACCGAGTACGAGCAGCGGATGCGTCACGACCTGGAGGTGCTCGATGAGAGCATCGCGGAGTTCGCGTCACACGCCAGCTCCGACGAGGAGCGAAACGCTCTGACCGAGTTCAAGTCGCTCTGGAAGAACTACCTGACCTACCAGGAGCGGATTCATCGCTTCGCGAGAGCCGGACAGACCAAGGAGGCGCTCTCCATCATCAGCAATGACTCCCACCATGACTTCCAGGCGGCGAGCAAGAAGCTGAGGGAGCTGCGAGACATCAACTTCTCCGCCTGCGTGAAGACGGCGGAGCTGTCGAGCGCCACGAATGACGCGGCCCGTGATTGGATTCTCGGCATCATGGTGGCCAGCCTCGTCACGGGACTGGTGCTGAGCATCGCGGTGGCGCGGATCATCGCCCGGCCGCTGGTGCTCGCGGTGTCGGTGGCGGATCGGATCGCCGAGGGAGACCTGACGACAGGCACCGAGGTGGAGACGCGGGACGAGACCGGCCGGCTGTTGTCGGCCATGCAGCGGATGGCGTGGAGGTTGGGAGAGGTCATCGGAGAGGTGAGGCAGGGGGCCAGCGCGCTGGCCTCCGCGTCCGCGCAGGTGTCGGCGTCGTCGCAGAACCTGGCACAGGGCACCAGCGAGCAGGCCTCCAGCGTGGAGGAGACGACCTCGAGCCTGGAGCAGATGACGGCCAGCATCACGCAGAACCGGGACCACGGGCAGCAGATGGAGCAGATGGCCACCCAGGGAGCGCGGGACGCGGAGGAGAGCGGGAAGGCGGTTCAGGAGACGGTGGAGGCGATGAGCTCCATCGCGGAGAAGATATCCATCATCGAGGAGATCGCCTACCAGACGAACCTGCTCGCGCTGAACGCAGCCATCGAGGCCGCGAGGGCGGGGGAGCACGGGAAGGGCTTCGCGGTGGTGGCGACGGAGGTGAGGAAGCTGGCGGAGCGGAGCCAGACGGCGGCGAGGGAGATCAGCGGACTGGCGACGAGCAGCGTGAAGGTGGCGACGCGCTCGGGGCGACTGCTGGGGGAGCTGGTGCCCTCCATCCGGAAGACGGCGGACCTGGTGCAGGAGGTGGTGGCGGCCTCCGCGGAGCAGGCGACCGGAGTGTCGCAGATGAACAAGGCGATGGAGCACGTGGACCAGGTGACGCAGAGGAACGCGTCCGCGTCCGAGGAGCTGGCCTCCACGGCGGAGGAGATGTCGGCCCAGGCGGAAGCGCTCAACCAGTTGGTGTCGTACTTCCACGTCGGCGACGGAGCCGAGCGCGCCCTCCGCGTGTCGCCACGGCATCGACCGGGCGCTGGCCACCCCG
>QKJM01000343.1 GCA_003249315.1 Archangium sp. | reverse complement strand
CGGGAGCTGGGGGCCGAGTGGGCGGGGGCCTCGGACGAGCCGCCCCCGGAGCCCCTGGACGCGGCGCTGCTCTTCGCGCCCGTGGGCAGCCTGGTGCCGGCGGCGCTGGCGGCGGTGGTGAAGGGGGGCACGGTGGTGTGCGGAGGCATCCACATGAGTGACATCCCCTCCTTCCCCTACTCACTGCTGTGGGGCGAGCGGTGCGTGCGCTCGGTGGCGAACCTCACGCGGCGGGACGGGCTGGAGTTCCTGGCGCTGGCTCCAAAGGTGCCGGTGCGCACGGAGGTGATGCCCTTCCCCCTGGAGGCCGCCAACGAGGCGCTGGACGCGCTGCGGCATGGCCGGGTGCGCGGCGCGGCGGTGTTGGCGCTCTAGGAAACCGTTGCCGCGGTGTGTCACGGATGGGGCCTTGCATGGACATGCATGTGGGGTTCACAATCCGATTACCCGATATTCTATCAGGGCCGGGCTCCCCACCATTCCATGGAGGTATCCGCATGTCGAATCGCGCCGTGAGCAATCTCCGCTCGGCCGCGCTGGTCGCGGTCATCGCAACTGCCCCTGCCGCACTGGCCGGGAGCTCGGACACTGGTGACGTCGCGTGCGGGAGCACCTCCGCCGGGTGGAACGCGCCCAACGGCGCCCTCGTGCTCAACCGCGGCGGCGACGGTCCGGTCACCGCGGTGCTCGACGCCGTAGGCGAGTACCGGACGCACTCGATGCTGTCGCATGGCCCCGGCGGCGAGGTGACGCACGAGACGATGTACAGCCCGGGGACGAATGGCTGGCCCACCTACTGCAGCACGCCCCTGAAGGTGAACGAGCTGGCGACGGGCTTCCCGGGTGCGTCGCGCATCAACCAGGGGGCCATCTACGAGTTCCTCTACGGCGGCGGCAGCCTCCAGTACATCGCCTACCAGCGCAGCCGCAACTCCTCGGGGCTCAACACCAATGGCGAGGCCGTCACCAACTGGATTCTCAGCTCGATGCCCACGGTCACGGTCACCTCGAAGCAGAACAGCAGCCAGACGCTGAAGCGGCTGTATGGACCGAATGGGCAGCTCCTCAACTACACGCTGTATCAGTACCGTGACATCGAGGGAGTCCACACGGGCGGCACTGGCTGGAACAACGGCATGGTGTGCTCGACGCTCATCTCCCACGCGCAGTACCGGACGGGTTTCGGCGCGGTGAACCCTTACACGTATGACCATGGCAAGCTCGTGACGGCGGGCAATGCGCTGTACTCCTCGGTGCAGAACGAGTGCAGCGAGGGCCTTGGCTTCTGGGGTGACATCGGCGCCTCCATCTCCTGCTTCGAGAGCATCTGTGACGACGCCGGGCGCCAGGTGCGCAACTGCATGGTCGCGGGCCGATGCGACACCGACAGCAGCAGCGTGTGGTCGAACATCGCCAACGACTCGAGCACGGTCGCCCGGTCCATCAGCCCGGATCGCGTCGGCGGGTGGAGTGGTCACCCCTACACCGGCTCGGGTGTGAGCGTCTGGGCCTACGACAGCTCGAACACGCTGCAGTGGAACTCGGGTGGCAATGTCTACGGATGCTGGTTCTGAAGTGGAGCAGCATGCACGTATGAAGCGTCGAGCGGGTGCCGCTACGCTCGGTGTGCTGGGGGTGGCGGTGCTCGTGGCGTGGCTGTGGGGGGACACCCCCGCCGTCGTGCCCGAGCCTCCGCCTCCTCCCTCCAAGCCCGGTCCGCGGTTGAGCGAGCCGGGCCCGGCACCCGCCAGCCCCATGCCAGCCCCCGAGCCCGAACTCTCGCCGGAGCCGCCTTCGGCCGAGGCCAGCGCCGCGCCCATCATCGACGAGGTCATCGTCGAGAAGAGCGAGGTCTGCGAGGGCGAGGAGAACCTCATCACCGTCCGGGCTCACACGCCGGACGGGAAGGATGAGTTCCTGCACTACATGGTGGATGGCAAGCAGGGCCAGCAGGTTCCCCTGCGCTCGTTTCTGGAGGACGAGAACGAGTCCGAGCCCCGGCCGCGCGAGGTGAGGGTGTTCGGCCGTGGCAACACGGTCACCGTGGCGCCGATTCCGCCCTTCGTCGTGAAGAAGTGCCGGCTCCCGCTCGTGGCGTGGGTGAACACGCGGCTCCGGGCGAATACCTGGAGCGAGTTCGAGCTGGAGGTGAAGCTCATCGAGAAAACGAGCTCGGAGAGCATGGTTGGCGACTTCGAGCCTCGCTCCTACGAGTGGTCCTTCGGCGACGGCGAGACGGCCATCACCCAGGTGCCGTACGTCACCCACAACTACGAGGGACGGAAGCAGGACAGCCAGTTCTCCAACTTCCTCGTCCAGGTGAAGGTGTATGGCGTCACGGACGAGCCGGTGGTGGGGAGGACCTCGCTCCAGCTCGTCAACCCGGCCTTCGAGGACCTGGCATACAAGGGCGTGGTGACGCTCATGCTGCAGCTCACGCCGCGCTTCCCGGAGCTGGGGGACGACGGCGTGGTGCGCCAGAAGGTGAGGCTGTTCCACAACCGGGACAGGCCCGTCTTCATCCACAACGCGGTGGTGTTCAAGCACCGGACGGCTCCGACCGAGCCCGTGGCGCCGAAGCCGATGGACCCCTCGTCGCTGCTGGGCACGAGCGTCATTCCTCCTGGCCGGGGCGTGGAGTTCGAGGTGCGGCTGGATACTCGCGCGGAGCAGGACGTGTTCTCGGAGGAGTACTCCCTGGAGGGCAAGGACTCGCAGGGGCTGCCGGTGCGTGGGGCGTTCTCGGTGATGCGTCCGCCGCCCAAGCCCACGAAGGAGAACAGCAACCCGGTGGTGGATCCGCTGTTCAAGGAGAAGATCCTCGCCGCGAGGAAGATTCTCAACCGGCCCTATGTGACGGACGAGGACATCTGGCGGTTGCAGCGAGAGGGGAGGTTCGCGGAGCTCGAGGCCCGCTTCCGGGCGGAGCCGGCCCCGCAACCACTCGCCGACGGGCACGAGGCGCCGAAGGCGCCGACGGAGCCACCACCTCCGGGCCCCACCTCCACGCCGGACACCGTGGACGACCGGACGGCCGAGCCTTCGAACAAGCCGCCGTCTCGGTGAGGAGGGCGGGGAGGGGTCCTGACGCCCTTCCCCGCTCGTCCCGGTGGCTTGGAGCCCTCCGCGGGAGCTGCTAGCCTCGGGGCATGCAGGCTCGAGCGGAACCATGGATCGCAAGAAGTTCGTCTTGATCAAGTACAACCATGGGGAGCGGATGGGTCTGAGCGTCGCCCGGCGGCTGTGGCTCGCGCTCCTCGTGAGTCTCGCCGTGGGGTTTCTGTTCGTCGCCGCCAGCATGAGCCTCTTCTTGGGGATCGTGGCCCTGATCGTGACGGTGTTCCCGTCGCGCAAGCAGCTTTGCCTGGGACCTCGCTATCTCATCTGTGGCAGAAGGATTCTGTACTACGCCAACATCCGGAGGCTCGCGCTGGTGGCTGACGAAGGGCGGCTCGTGCTGGAGTCGTCCACGG
>QKJM01000552.1 GCA_003249315.1 Archangium sp. | reverse complement strand
GGCTCAGATCAGCGTCTCCTTCCTCTCAATGATCGAGAGAGGGGAGCGCGTGGCACATGTGGAAACCCTGGCTGCTCTCGCGAATGCTCTGGGCGTGAGTCTAGGGGAACTGTTCGCGGGAACAGAGGAGACACCAGAGCAGACGGAGGATCTACTGCGCCCGTTGTCGGATTTCGCACGGGCTCGGGGACTGACGGCGAAGGACGTCGAGCGCCTGCTCGGCGTGGCTCGCGCCATGTTCAGCGGCTCTGTGGCCTGAAATCCCTGAATTCAGCGGACTTGGATGGCTGCTGTCCTTGACTGGACAGGGGAAGGCCCGAGAAGATGGGGGGAAAGGCTGTGCGTCAGTGGCGCGCGGCATCCTCCCTCTTCGAAGGAGTCTCTGCAGATGCGTCTGGGTCTCGCCGTGTGTGTGGCGCTTGCAAGCGGATTGCTGGCGGCCTGTCAGCCCGCTGCCCCTGCCACGCTGGAGTTCGTGGAACAGTCACCGCTCCAGCCTCGTCTCGGGGAGATCACCACACTGCGCTTCCGCGCCGTTGACTCGAGAGGCCAGCCGCAGCCGGGCGTGCGGGTGACCTTCAGGTTGCAGGCGGAGGTTCCTGGGGTGGAGCTCAACCCCTTGGAAGCCTCCACCAACGTAGGAGACGGCATCGCCTCCACCCAGGTGATCGCCAAGGGGGGGCGTGTGTCCTCCGTGGTGGTCGTGGCCGAGGTGGCGGACAAGGTGGCGCTCAGCCCGGCGGTCACCTTCGCGGGGGCCGCGTCCAACTCGAGCCAGTTCACCTTCCAGTGCGGTTCCTTCTCGGGGGCCGCATCGGGAGGCCTGCACGCCATCGGCGCCTATGACGAGACGCGCCACCTCATCGCCGGTGTGAAGGCGAAGTGCGTCGCCCACGTGGCGGATCGCAACGGCGATGGCGTGGCCGGCGCGCAGGTGTCCTTCCTCACCGAGGCCGGCACCATCGGGCCCAGCGCCACCAGCGTCACGGACGTGGTGGGCAACGCCGAGGCTCTCTACAAGACCTCCTACCCGCTGCCCGCGGACGTGGATCCGGGTGTCTTCTCCTGGACCCCGGTCAACGACGACACCCACACCGGCGAGTACCTCGCGCCGCTGTGGATGCACCCGTTCTCCTGGGTGGATGACCCCATCGCCAACCTCGGCGCGGAGCCCACCTTGCTGGAGCCCCGCCGGCCGGACCCCATCCGTCCGGGCAAGGTGAACAACCCTCGTGACAACCTGGTCTCCATCATCGCCATCACCACCGGCGAGGAGGCCTTCGACGACTTGAACAACAACGGTCAGTGGGATGCGGACGAGCCGTTCGTGGACCTCACCGAGCCGTTCGTGGACAACAACGACAACGGCACGTGGGATGAGGGCGAGCGCTTCGTCGACGCCAACGGCAACGGCCTCTGGGACGGCAAGAACGGGACGTACGACGCCAGCTCCCTCATCTGGGTCCAGGAGCGCATCCTCTGGACGGGCTGGCCGCACCAGGAGGACATCAATCTGTCCCCCGACAACCCCAAGCCCGTTCTCCGGCACCTCTACCCCTCGGCCCAGGACGCCCGGGGTCGCTTCGTGCTGGACCTCCCTCGGTTCGGCGCCGAGAAGGTCACCTTCATCGTCGCGGATCCCTGGTTCAACAGCATGGCCCGGAACGACAACGGCGACGGCTGCGAGGCGGGGGAGATCGGGCCGGTGATCGTCTCCCCGCTGACCGGCGGGGTGTCCTTCACCTATCCGGCGTTCTCCACCCAGAGCTACATCATCAAGGACAAGCGCGATCCCGCGGACCCGAGCGTTCCCACCTACCCGACTCCTGGTGCTCCGTACGAGACCTCCGCGAGCTGCGTCTTCACGGCCTCGCAGATCGACGGGCACAAGGTGATCCTCGCCGCTCCCACGGTGGCCGGATTGGTCGCCCCCTGAGCGGGCGGCCCGCCAAGAGCATTGACCGAAGCCTTCACCATCCGTAGGGTCTCCTCCGGCTGATTGCCAAATCAACCGGCCGGGGAGACAGCGTGAGTCAGCAACAGGGTAAGTCAGCGGCCGCCGGGGGAACGGGTCGGGAAGGGGATCGCCGCCACACCATCCTGCGCGCGGCGATCGACGTCTTCGCGCGCAAGGGGTACCACGGCTGCCGCATCGCGGACGTGGCGCGTGAGGCGGGTGTGGCCTACGGGCTGGTCTACCACTACTTCAAGAACAAGGACGAGCTGCTGGAGACCGTCTTCGAGACGGGGTGGGGTGGCTTCGTCTCGCGCATGCGCTCGGTGGCGCAGAGCGAGGGCGCGCTGGAGGACAAGGTACGGCGGATCGCCGACGTGGCGATCGAAGCCTACCGGGTGGATCCACGCGCGGTGCGGGTCCTCATCCTGGAGATCGCCCGAAACCCCTCGGGTGGCCGGGGCATCAGCCGCCAGCACGTCTTCCTGGACATCATCCGCCTGGCCGCGGACATGTTCGCCAAGGCCCAGGAGTCCGGCGAGGTGCGCAAGGATCTGGATCCGATGCTGGCCGCGGCGCTGCTCTTCGGCGCCATCGAGATGGGCCTCACCGCCTTCGTGTCGGGGTTGATCGACATCAAGAATCCGGAGGCGTTGGATCGGGCCAAGCTGCAGCTTTCCGAAACCTTCCTTCGCGGCGTGCTGCCCGGCGCCGCTTCGCCGGAGGTGTCATGGAAGCAGGAGAAGTCGTCGTCCGGTATCAAGCCGAAGGAGGGCAGGGGCTCCTGACGATCGACCGGCCGAGGGCACGCAACGCGCTCTCGCCGGAGGTCCTGAAGGGGCTGCGGGAGGCGCTGGACCGGGCGGAGGAGGATCCGGCGGTACGGGTGGTGGTGCTCACCGGCTCCGGAGAGAAGGTGTTCTGCGCCGGGGGAGACCTGGGGCAACTGAGCGGAGAGGGGTTCCTCGCCACCCATGAGGGGCGCCGCGCCTATGGTCTGCTGCTCGAGCGGCTGCAGGGCGTGCGCAAGCCCACGGTGGCGCGCGTCAACGGGCACGCGCTGGCTGGCGGCCTGGGGCTGGTGCTCGCGTGCGATCTGGCCGTGGCTGCCGAGCACGTGGAGCTTGGCACGCCGGAGATCGACGTGGGGCTCTTCCCCATGATGATGATGGCGCTGCTGCAGCGGCACCTGGGACGCAAGCGGGCCCTGGAGATGGTGATGACGGGAGACCGGCTGCCGGCGCGGGAGGCACTCGCGCTGGGGTTGCTCAACCGGGTGGTGCCCGCGGCGGAGCTGGACGCTGCGGTGGCGACGCTGGTGGGGAAGCTGGCAGGGAAGAGCCAGGCGGTGCTGGCGCTCGGGCGCCGGGCCTTCTTCACCGCGGAGGATCTGCCGCTGCCGGCCGCGCTGGAGTTCCTCGCCGCTCAGCTCTCGCTGAACGTGCTGGCCGAGGATGCGGCCGAGGGGGTCACCGCCTTCCTCGAGAAGCGTCCCCCGAAGTGGAACGATCGCTGAAGTCTCCCAAGGAGGTGCTCCATGCCGCTGTCGAAGGACAAGGTCATCGTCACCTGTGCCCTGACGGGTGTACTCGCCAGGCGCGATCAGTGCCCCTACCTGCCGTACTCTCCGGTGGAGATCGCCGAGGAGGCTCGCCGGGCCCATGAGGCCGGGGCCGCGGTGGTCCACATCCACGCCCGCGAGCCGGACTCGGGCGATCAGACGTGGAGCGCCGACATCTACGGGCAGATCCTGGAGGAGGTGCGCAGGCGCTGCCCCATCATCGTCAACTTCTCCACCGGCGGCTTCAACATGGGGGTGGAGTCCGAGGACGAGAAGAAGGCGCGGCTGGAGTACGTGTGGCGCACGAAGCCGGAGATGGCCGCGCTGAACATGGGCTCGATGAACTACGCGAAGTACTCGGCGAAGCGGAAGGGCTTCGTCTTCGACTTCGTGTTCCCCAACCCCTTCTCGGACATCGTGATGGCGGCGGAGGCGATGAGGGAGGGAGGCGTGAAGCCGGAACTGGAGTGCTTCGACTTCGGCCACATCCACAACGCGCAGCCGCTGCTGGAGATGGGGGCGTTGAAGGGACCGCTGCAGTACAGCTTCATCCTCGGGGTGCTGGGCGGGGTGGCGCCGACGGTGGAGAACCTGGCGTCGATGGCACGCCAGGTGGGACCGGAGGACACCTGGGAGGTGATTGGTATCTCCCGGGTGCAGTGGAAGCTGGTGGCTGCGGCGCTGGTGCTGGGGGGCAACATCCGGGTGGGGCTGGAGGACAACTTCTACCTGGACGCCGCGGGCAAGGAGATGGCCCGGGGCAACGGTCCTCTGGTGGAGAAGGCGGTGCGGATGGCCCGGGACATCGGCCGCGAGCCGATGAGCCCCGACGAGGCCCGCGCGGCCCTCTCCATCGGTAGGGCCTGGTAGCGGCTCAGAAGAAGCGCAGCTCCAGCAGCCGCTGCGCATCCACCCACTTGTCCTCCACCTTCACGCCCCAGTGGAGGTGGGGGCCGGTGCTGCGGCCGGTGCTTCCCACATGGCCCAGGAGCTGGCCGCGTTTCACCTGCTCGCCCTCCTTCACGAGGATCTGCGAGAGGTGGAAGTAGGCCGTGTACAGCCCGACGCCGTGGTAGAGGAGCACCGTGTTGCCGGCGGCGTAGTTGTCACGGGTCATCACCACGGTCCCCTCGTTGGCGGCGCGGACCTTGGCCCCCAGCTTCCCTCGGATGTCGGTGCCGAAGTGCTGGCTCTGCTTCTCGCCGTTGAAGGTGCGCAGGTCTCCGTAGCGGGCGGTGACGTTCGCCTTGCGCGGCCAGGCGAAGTCCTGCGCGAAGAGGGGCGGTGAGAAGGACTGGGAGAAGGCGGTGGCGAAGGCGGTGCGATCCTCCTCCATGCGCGCCTCCACCTCGGGCGGAGGCTTGACGTACTTGCTGGCCACGCGCAGGCGACGCTCGCGCCAGCCGGGCTCCACCACCTTCAGCGAGCCTCTCAGCTCCAGCGGCGCGGAGCCCTCGGTGGCGGGGGCCGTCACCTTCACCTCCAGCGGACCTGGGGACTGCTCCACGGGGAGCCCGGTGAGGGCCTGGAAGCCTTCCTTCGCGGGGAAGAAGCGCAGGGGGGTTTCGCCGAGCGTGCCGGTGGGGGCCTCGTCGAGGCCGCTCACGGTGACGAGCACCGGATCTCCCGGACGGGCCGTCTCGGGCTGGAGGGAGAGGGAGGGACGCTCCTCGGCTGCGAGGGCCGACAGACCCAGTGCGAGGAGCAGGAAGGGGAGCCGCCGCGGACATGGGTTACGCACGAGACCGAGCATGCGGGTGCCATCCAGGAGCGTCAACGGAGGAGGCGGGCCGCGCGCCCGGAAGTGTCCTGGCGTCGGCTGTCGGCGCCGGGCTCCGGGAGGAAGGGAGGGGCCTGTCCTCCCGCTCGTGGAGCAGGCGGACGGGCGTGCCCCTGTGGGCTTCAGCATTCTCAGCCCGAGGAGGGCTCCCTAGGTTCCGTCCGTATCCGATTTTCGTCAGGGGGGGACATACCGGATGCCGCGTACCTATCGCTTCGATCATTTCACCGTGCCCAAGAACTCGGCCCAGAGCCGGAGTCAGCGGCGGCGGGACAAGCAACACCTCGCCGAGACGCGCTCGGTGGATCGCCAGCGCGACGAGGGCATCCACCATGGTCGCAGCCATGCGGAGACGGAGGAACTGCTACAGGTGAAGGCCATGAATGCGCAGCTCGAGGCGCTGGCCGGGATGTCGGCCAACGTGCCGGTGAAGCCCTCGGCGACGAACCGGGGGCAGCCCATCGGTGCGCTGCCCGTGCCCGAGGAGCCTCTGCCTCGCGGGGCCCTGCGGGACGTGCTGGAGGAGGCGCGGCGCCAGCTCGGCGCGCTCCAGGCGGGCCTGCGGGATGCTTCCCGAGCGGTGGGGCGCCTGTTCTTGCTTCCGGGGGAGGCGGCCCGGCTGGCCGTGCAGCGCCTCCGGCCGGTTCACCAGGGTTAGGAAGCAGACGGGTAGGACGTGGAGCTCACGCTCGTCTCCTACAACATCCATGGCGGTATCGGGACGGATGGGCGCTTCGATCTCCATCGGGTGGGCGAGGTGCTGCGTGAACTCGACGCGGACATCATCGCCCTCCAGGAGGTGGGGGACTATCGAGGGGTGACGCCCCGGGAGGATCATCCCGAGCACATGGCGGATCTGCTCGGGATGCACATGGCCTTCGGGCCCAACGTGGTGCGCAACGGCCGGCGCTATGGCAACGCCATCCTCACCCGGCTGCCCATCCTCAAGTCGAAGAACTACGATCTGAGCGTGCGCCGCCGCGAGCCCCGAGGCGCGCTGCGGTGCGATCTGGATCTGGGGAGCAACCGGCAGCTCCACGTCTTCTGCCTGCACCTGGGCCTGAGCGTGAGCGAGCGCCGGGCCCAGGAGGCGCTGCTGCTGTCGTCGGACATCCTCCGCGATGCGGTACGGAATGATCCGGTGCTGGTGTGCGGGGACTTCAACTACTGGGGGAACGGCCCGGTGCCGGGGCTGGTGCGCAAGGCCATCCACGACGCGGCGCTGGAGCTGCACACCCCGGCGCGCACCTACCACTCGCGCTTCCCCATGCTGCGGTTGGATCGCATCTACGTGGACTCCGGCGTGCGGCCGCTGGCCATCTCGCCGTACCGCACGCCTCTCACGGTGCTCGCCTCGGACCATCTGCCGCTGGTGCTGCGCTTCGAGGCGCCCATCCTGGAGAAGAAACCGGTCTCGGCTCCAGTTCAGCTCATTGGTTGAGGTAGGCTCCTTCCGCGCGTCAGGAGGGCCGGAGCTGACGGGCGTTGGACAGTTGACCTACAACAGGGTTGTGACAGAGGGGGAGGGTTGCCTACGTTGACCCCTCCTGTGATGACGAGAGCGACGGCCAGGGAGCAGATGGGCTTGGGGAGCGAACAGACGGAGAGAGGACTGGCGGCGGTCGTCGGGCGGATGGCGGATGGCGTGAGCCGGTTGGTGTCGCAGCACCTGGCGCTGGCGCGCATGGAGCTGGAGGAGGACGCGCGGGTGATGGGAGGGAACGTGGCGCGCATCGCCGCCTTCGTGCCCTTCGTGCTGGTGGGCTACTTCTTCCTGTGCGCGGCGCTGGCCCTCTTCCTGGCGCGCTGGCTGGACTTCGCCGGCGCGTTCGCGCTGGTGGGCGGAGTGAACCTGGTCGGAGGGGGCGCGGGGATCGCCCTGGCCGCCTCGCGACTCAAGTCCCTGCGGCCCATGGACGAGACCAAGGAGGAGCTCAACCGCAGCGTGGCGGTGCTCTCCTCGGCTCAGCTCCAGGCCCGGCAGGCCCAGTCGGTGACCGTGACGCGGGAGGCCTCCCATGGCCGCTGAGAAGCCGCGCCCCGGTCCTCACCAGACGCCCGCGGAGATCCGCGCGGAGATCGAACGGACGCGCGCCGAGCTCGTCCAGTCCGTCACCGTGCTGCGCGAGGAGGTGGCGAGGCACACCGACTGGCGCCAGTGGGTGCAGCGCCGTCCGCTGGCGTGCGTGGGGGTGGCCTTCTTCGTTGGCTTCCTGCTCGGTAACAGGCGGCGCTGAGGCGCCGTGGACTTTTTCGACTCTTTCAACCCGATAGGAGATGGCTCCAGATGGACGTCAACCCGCAGCAGATGCAGGAGAAGGCCCGCCAGCTCCAGGAGAACGTGGTGCCGCAACTGGAGGAGGCGCGGCGCAACCTGGAGGACCTCAACCAGCGCGTGACGGACTTCATTCGCGCCAACCCCGGCACCTGCCTCCTCGGCGCCGTGGCAGTGGGCTTCATCGTCGGGCGCATCGCCTCTCGTCGCTGAGCGCCTCGTCATTCCTCGCAGATTCGGGAGTACCCACACCATGACGAACTTCTCCAGCAACCCGGGCAACGGGAGCCAGGGCGGCGGCTTCGGCCAGCGCGTGGATCAGATCGGCTCGGACGCCCAGCAGCTCTGGAGCGATGCTCGCGGCGCGGTGACGGACCTTCGGGACACGATGGACTTGAAGGGCCGGGTGGAGCGCAACCCGTACATGATGATGGTCGCTGCCTTCGGCGTCGGGTATGTGCTGGGTGGAGGCCTCTTCACCCGCACCACCGCGCGGGTCATCCGCCTGGGGGTGCGCCTGGCGGCGTTGCCCATCGTGAAGGACGAGCTGCTCGGGATGGCCGAGGCCGCCATCCGGGGCTACGAGACCACCGCCAGCCGCGCGGCCGACGTGACGGGCGCTGGCGGCACCGACCCGCGGGAGACGCAGGCTTGAAACCCCTCTTTTTTCCCACCCGAAGCACCCTGGAGCCCGAGATGCTCAACATCAATGACCTGAAGAAGATGGATAAGGACGACCTGCTCCACATGATCGGCCTGGAGCGGCGGAAGGATGCCACGGACTGGCTGCTGCCCACGCTGGGGGCCTTCTCCGTGGGCATGCTGGTGGGGGCGGGGATCGGCCTGCTGCTGGCGCCCAAGCCCGGCGCCGAGCTGCGGAGCGATCTGCGCACCCGCCTGCAGCAGGGCGGCCAGGAGGGCACGGCCAATGGCGAGCAGAGCCCCGAGCCGCAGCCCGTGGCCCGCAGCGCGTAGGGTCTCCGCCCGGCATCCGGGCAGCCACCGAGGGGTGAGCCGGTGCTCCGGTTCACCCCTTCGCCTTTGCGGGGCGGTAGACTCCGGGGCATGCGGAAGAAGGGCACCTCGAAGTCATCGTCGGGCACGAAGGTGAAGGCGTCATCTCCGGCGCGGGGTCGTCGCGCGTCGGTGCGGAAGGAGACGCTCCGGGAGGAGCCCGCGGCGGACGTCGTCCTGCCCTCGGCTCCGGTCTCGGCGACGACCCACGAAACTCCCCGGCCGGGAGCGGCCGCTGAGTCCACCGTGCAGGGCGCCCTAGCGCGGGTGCGTGGCCTGGAGACGCTGGAGTCCGCTTATGACGCCTGGCTCGAGCTGCGGTTGGCACACGGTGCCGCGCGGCTTCGCTTCCGTGAGGAGCGGGAGCGGCTGGAGCAGCAGGGCTCCTTCCTGGTGGGGGCGGTGCGGGCGGCTGGGCTCGAGCAGGCCGCGTCGACGGAGCCGGTGGCGTCGGAGGGGGAGGCGCTCGTTCCCGCGAAGGACGGCGCGCGGGACTTCCTGCGTCAGGCCGAGGAGAAGCTGACCCGGGCCCGCGAGTCGCTTGCCCAGGAGGAGGCGGCCAGCGAGGCGCACTACCAGGCCGCCTTCGAGGAGATTCGCACCACCCTCCAGGAGCGGGTGAAGCGCTATCTGGTCGCGGCGCCTCCCCGCTTGCGGCTGCTGCTGCGCAAGGTGGGCGCCACGCGCAGCATCCTCCATGTGGCGCGGATGAGCGGGGACGAGCCGGTGCTGCTGCTGTACCTCCTCACCGGCCGCATCCCCTCGCGTTACGGCTTCCTCTTCGACGATTCCACGGAGGACGTGAGCCTGTCGCCGGCTCCCCTGTATGCGGAGGAGGGCGTCACGTCCGATGAGATACGTCCGGGCGCCGCGGCGCTGGCCGAGCGGGTGCGCGCGTCGGGGGAGGTGCTGCCCGTGAAGGGCATCCTTCCCGTCTTCGTGCGGCGGCCCGAGGGCGGCGAGGACTTCCTCCGCCTCCTCCAGCGAGGGCCGGTGCTGGAGGTGGAGGTGGCGGAGGGCGAGGGCTTTCGCAGCATCCTCTCCCGCGAGGAGTCCGAGCGCTTCGCGGGGCATCTGCTGCGCCTCAAGCTGGAGGGGCGGCTCGAGCTCGAGGTGGAGGCGGGCTGAGCCCGGGGGGTTCACACGGTGAGGTGACTACTGCGTATGCACCACGCCCACGTCCGCGGAGCCCACCAGCACCGCGCTGCCGATGAAGAGGTTGTCGGACTCGGGCCCGCCCAGGTCCGCCGTGTGGAACACCACCAGGTACGTGCTGTCCAGGTCGGGGAAGGCGCTTCCGGGAATGGTGACGTTCTGCCCCGTCCACTTCTCCGGCATGGCCACGAGCTGGAGGATCGCCAGCGGATCCGTCGGGTCCGGCGCGTTGGTGTAGGTGGGCTCCTGGCCGCGCTCGCCGTTCGAGCCCAGCGCGAAGACGGTGACGAAGCCCAGGTTGCGCGTCTGGCCGCTGGCCACCGGAGGCCGCTGCAGGGTGAGGTCCAGGTTGGCCGTGTGCTGTACGTAGCCCTCGGGGGGGTGGAGTCCGGCGAGCTGCTCCTGGAGCGGTGCCTCCTCCACCGTGGCCACGTGCGAGTAGCCCTCGTGCGTGGCGACGAAGCGGTAGGAGGCGCCGGACTTGTAGGGGAGCTCCCCGTCCGGCTCGCTGCTGCTGGTGCGGGTGTAGACGCCCAGGCCCTCACCGGAGAGGCTCACCGGGTTCTCTCCTTGAATCTCCAGCCTCAGGCTGGCCCCCTCGGAGATGGGTGACGGCTGCCCCACGTCGTTCTGACGCGTGCCGAAGAAGGCGAAGGCCATTGTCTGGCCGGGGATGGTGACCGTCTCTCCGAAGGAGCCACCGTCCGGCAGCGTGCCGCCGTCGAATCCCGCCATGGCCGCGGGGGAGAACTCCACGGATGGGGTGGAGAGGAGGGCCCCCACCATCATCTTGGGGGCGACGATCTGATTGCCCGTCTTCTCGACGTCGCAGGCGAGCGGGGAGAGGAAGAGGGCAGTGGCGGCTGCGGAGAGGAGGAGGCGTCTCATGAGGTTCCTTCCAGAAGGTCGGCCGGGCAGCCGAGCATGGAGGCGACAGAGGATAGCCCGGTGAGTGGGGCAGACGCGCTATCCTCTCGCCACTCGTGCGAAGCCTTCCCATCTACTCGGCCGGTCTCCGTTTCCTGCAACGGCTCGGTTACTCGCTCCTGCAGGCCACGCTCTTCGGCAGCATCCTCGGATTGCTGGTGTACTACCGCGTCCCCCGCGCGCAGTTCACCGAGGACGCCACGCCCATCGCCCTGCTCGCCCGCCCCTCGGCGTGGTTGGAGTCCTGGGAGCGCGGCTCCTTCGACTGGCGCGCGCGGGCGCTGGGGGCTCGCTCCTCGCGCTCGGAGCGCGTGGTGGTGGTGGCCCTCGACGACGAGACGCTCGCCGAGGCCCGTCAGGACGAGCACCCCGGAGTCGCCTCCAACCCGTGGCCTCGGGAAATCCTCGGTGGCCTCACCCAGCGGCTGCTCGACGAGGGCGCCGAGCTGGTGTTGCTCGACTTCCCCTTCACCGAGTTCAGCCCGCGGGACTGTCTGTCGCAGGGCACCACCGGGGTGGAGGGGGTGGATGATGACCGAGCCTTCCGGCTGCTGTTGGATCGCCACCCGGAGAAGTCGCTGCTGGGCTTCTCCTGGTCGGAGGATCGCGCGGTGCCGGCGGGCAGCCGGCTGTGGCCGTACCGGGTGAGGCTGGGCACCTATGGTGGCGAGGTCGAGGCGCGGGGCCGGGTGCAGTCGGTGCTGGCCGATAAACGGCCGGCCTTCCTCCTGCCCGCGGGCAGCGAGGTGGAAGTGTGGGCGGGGGTGGCCAGCGAGCAGGAGGGGCTTCGCGTGGCGATGGAGCAGGGCGTGCGCGAGCCGCCACGGGTGCAGGAGCGACGGGTCGCGGACGACGCCCACCGCGTGGGACCGCTCGAGCTCTTCGTCTCCCTGGCCGAGGTGCAGGTGGAGGGGCTGGATCCCTCGCTGCTGCCCGAGGTGCGTCAGCTCGAGCACCCGGTGGCTCCGCTGCTCGGTGCGGGCAGCCTTTATGGTGCCGTCACCGTGCCGCCGGATCCGGACGGGGTGGTGCGTGCCATTCCCCACCTGGTGATCTACCGCTCGCGCGAGGGCACCCGGCACGTGTTGCCTTCCATGCCGCTGGCCGCGGCGATGCGGGTGGCTGGCACGCGGCAGCTCCGCTACGCGGACGGACGGCTGCACGTGGGAGAGCGCTTCTCCGTGCCCATGGACGAGTCCGGCTTCTCCCTGGTGCGCTGGGACGCGGCGGAAGCGGGGCGCGGCTCGCGCGGCTCGGTGGCGCGGGCCATCCCCGCGTGGAATGTCCTCCTCAACCTCTTCGCCGTCCGCGACGGGGTGCCTCCGCGGGCGGCGCACGACCTGGAGGGCCACGTCGTCGTTTTCACCAACACGTCGCGCCGGGCGCTGGACTTCCAGCCCACTCCCATCGGCGAGCGCACCCCCTCGGGCGCCGTCCTCGCCCAGGCGACGGTGAACCTGCTCCAGTCCGAGGGCATCACCCGCGCCGAGCCACGGATGGATCTGGCGCTGACGGCCGGGCTGGCGCTGCTGGGCGCCTTCCTCGCGCTCACCTTCAGTCGTGACTTTCGCTCCTTCAGTGATGCGCTGGTGTACCTGGGGAGCGTCGGAGCCGTGGCCTTCGCCTACGCCTGGTTCGCCCGCTACCTCTTCGTCGAGAAGCAGCTCTGGGTGGCCATGGTGGGCCCGCTGCTGGCCATGGTGCTCACCTTCCTCTTCACCGCGGTGAAGGGCTCGCGCACCGAGCGCCAGTTGCGAAAGTTCGTCACCGGCGTGCTCGGCCGCTACGCCAGCCCGGAGGTGGCGCGGCTCGTCACGAGGGATCTGCGGCTGCTCACCCGGCCCGAGCGTCGCCAGGTGACGGCCTTCTTCTGCGACATCGAAGGCTTCTCCCGCCTCTCCGAGCAGCTCCCTCCCGAGCGGCTCGTCCAGCTCCTCAACGACTACCTCACGGAGATGACGGACGTGGTGCGCTCCACCCGCGGCCAGGTGGACAAGTACATCGGTGACGCGGTGATGGCCTTCTGGGGCGCGCCGGTGCGTACCGAGCGCCATGCGCAGATGGCCTGTGAGGCCGCGCTGAAGATGCAGGCGGTGCTGCTCCAGCGGAAGGCGTACTGGGAGCGGACGTATGGCCACCACCTGCAGTGCCGCATCGGCATCGACAGCGGAGAGGTGCTGGTGGGAGAGATCGGCAGCGAGCTGGAGTCCAAGTACTCCGTCCTGGGCGAGGCGGTGAAGCTGGCCATCTTCATGGAGAGCCTCAACCGCACCTACGGCACCTTCGCGCTGGTGGGGGATGTCACTGCCCG
>QKJM01000125.1 GCA_003249315.1 Archangium sp. | reverse complement strand
AGTTGGGGTGCGAGCCCCAGATGGTGGCGCTGGCCACCGTCTTGTCCGGGTGGGCGGCGTTCCACACGTCCACCACGTTCGCCATGAAGGCCTGCAGGGACTCGGGCGAGCCGTTGCCGAGCCCCACCTCGGTGAAGACGGGGCGGCCGACGTCGGTGCGACCGGCCTGTGATGCAATGCGCACCGCCTCCTCGTAGCCCTGGGTGGACGAGGGGTAGGCGCCGATGGCCATGGCGTTGGGATCCATGTAGGCGTGCTGCCCCGCTTGGCCGGCGAACTCGAAGGCGCTGCGTCCCCAGGAGCCGTCGGCCTCCTGGCCCATGACGCCGAGGAAGAACTCCCGCTGGGCGGCCACGTCGTTGTACGCGGCCCAGCCAGCGCCCATGCCGGGGGTGGCCAGAGTGGTGCGGATGCCGTCACCGAGCTGATTGGCGAGCTGCTCGCCGATGTCCACGTACATGTCGCGTACCGCCAGGCCCATGCTGCGCGCCACGGCTCCTGGCGTGGTGCCCGCCGCGGAGACGAGCTGCAGGTACTCGGCGTTAATGTCGGTGCCGGCGGGAATCTCGGAGAAGTTGCGGCCGAGGAAGTCCGTGTGCTCTTTGGGATCCAGCGGCTCGTTGCCGAGCTGGATGGATCCGATGGCGTCGCGATGCCGGGGATCGAGCTGCTGGAGCTGGTTGACGAGTCCCTGGGCGAAGGTGGCGCCTTCCTCCTTGTTATAGGAGAACTGGCCGTCGGGGCCCATGTGGATGGGGGTGGACTGGCGGTGGGCGAAGTCCACGCGCAGCTCAAACTTGATGCCGCGGTTGGCAGCCTCGTCGAGCGCCCACTTGAGGGCCTCGGGGGGGCTGTCGGGGCAGATGACGAGCGTGGCGCTGTGGGCGCCGGCAGCCTCCACGCGGCCAATCTCGGCGCGGATTTCGGCCTCGTTGACGGGCCAGTCACGGACGATGAGGTCCGGCGACAGGTGGTGGCCGAGTGCCAGCGGGCCCTCGCGCTGGGGCACCGGTGTGGTGCCCTGGATGGGGGCCGTGGCTTGGGTGGGGGCTGTGGCCTGTGGGGCGGTTACGCTTGAGGCATCGGTCCGCTGGACGTAGTCCGCGCTCACCCAGCCCGAGCCTTCCGGGCCGCTGACATGCACCCAGCCGTCCCGCTGCGCCGGGCCACTGTCCGGAGGTGTCGTCACCTCCAGGGGGGTGCCATCCTGGAAGCCGCCCACGCGCTCCTGATCCACGCCGGGGCCGGATCGCACGTTGAGGCCGCCCGGGGCCGTCACTCGCAGAGTGTCTCCGGGGGCGTAGCCGCCCGTGCTGACAGGGGCACTTTGCGTGGTGGCGGAGAGCTTCACGAGTTGCTTCTCGGAGTGCGCGGCTTCGAAGCTGTCGCGCTCGAAGCGGAGGGCGGTGGAGGCGGGCTTCTTCTGCTGGGAGGTGGCAACGGCCTTCTTCTGCGTGGACTCGAGCTTCTTCTTCTCGGCCAGCGCTGGCTCCTTCTTGCGCACGTCCTCCTTCCGGGACTCATTCTTCCTTCGAGTGGATCTGTCACGGGACGAGCGAGAGACGGACATGAGCGTTCCTCCGGGGCGTGAAGGGAGAGCTGTTTCTTGGGATTAGCAGACAGAGCCGGCCACGAGTTGCGTCCGAGGGGCTGCTGACTCCTTCGACTCACCCGTGGGCAGAGAAACCGGAGGTAACAAATCCGGCGCTCCTCGTCCTGGGAGGAGACGACACGCGCCATGTCCATGCCCGAATCCCCATTCTGCCACCCCTTGCTGCCGGAAGAGCGATCTTCAGAAAGCGCGCCTTCCTCGAAGGGCTCTCGTGTAAGAAGGCGGCCCGATCGTGTCCTCCGGCAGGACACGCGGCCTTCCGAGGGGAACCCACAGCCGATGAGTCAGGAGAAATTCGGACACCAGGCGGGAGCGTTCGCCTTGCGCCAACGAGGCTGGCTCCTGGCCGAGGCCCGCAACCTCTGCGGCAATGACGCCGACGCGGAGGATCTCGTGCATGACACCTTCGTGCGCTTCCTCAAGGACTTCAACACGGTGAAGGCCCTTCCCCCCGAACGGGCTTGCGTGACGTGGCTGCTCCAGGTCCTCACCAATCGCTTCTTCGACCACTGCCGCAAGCGCAAGGTGCAGGAGCGAGGAGCGAAGGATCCCCACCTGAGCGGCGAAACCGCCGTGGAAATCGACCTGGCACCACGCTCCATCTATGACTCCATTACCGAGGAGCAATTCGACCAGGCTGTCCAGTTGCTGAGTCCCACGCTCCGTGCCACCTACGAACTGCACAAGGCCGGGATGAAGTACCAGGACATCGCGCGTTCCCTCGGCGTGCCCGTCGGAACCGTTTCGAAGAGGCTGTCCGACGCCCGCTCGAAACTGCGCGAGCTCCTCGCCCCGTACCTCAACCCTGGGGGACACTGATGACAAGCCCCTGTGACAATGTCGAACTCTTCGTGGACGGAGAATTGCCTCCGGAGCAGGCCGACGCTTTCCGCCAACATCTCCCGGACTGCCTCCGCTGCCAACAGGCGGTTGCCGACTTGCTGCAACTCAAGCTGTTGGGGCGACTACATACCGAGCGTGCCGAGGCGGCACCGCTCGCCCGGCCGCCTCGTCTCTTCTTCCCCGCGCGATGGAAGCCGCTCGGGCTGCTGGTGTCGGTCTCTCTCTCTCTGGCGCTGGTGGTAACCGCAGTGCGCCTGTTGTCCCCAGTCGCGTCTCAGCAAGGCATGCGGTTGGCCCAACACTCCGAGCGCCGGCTGGAGGCTCGTCTCAGCTTTCTCGACGCTGACCACTATCGCCCACCCGCGTCAGCGCTCCTCGGCGGAACCCCGTCTTCCGGGGCGTTGCCTGACGACGCCTCATTGCGACGCGAGGCGGGCAACAGCCATGCCTGGGTCGCGACCTTGCTGGAGACGGGGGACCCGGGCCTGGCGAAACAGGCCCTCCTGGTGCTTCAGAAGCTGAGGTCCTCTCCGAGCCGTGAGAGCGACCGGGCCGCAGCGTTGCTGCTCATGGACAAGCCGAGGGAAGCCCTCCGTCATGTTGATGCAGCTCTGGCGGAGGATCCGCGCCACCCGCAGGCGCTGTGGAATCGGGGACTGGCTCTGGGCAAGCTGCACCTACCCTTCCAAGCGGCACGGACCTTCAGGGAGGCCGCTTCCCTCCAGGAGCCGGGCTGGGCCCGGGAGGCAATACAACGAGCCGAGGCACTCGAGCGCTCCACGTCTGAGCGCCGCGAGCGGTGGAATGCCATCCGGCGGGAAGGCCGGAGGCTCATCGAGTCGGGGCCGGACAACCTACTCCTGGGCTTCAGCCAGGCCCCGGTGGCACGTCTCTTCCTCTATGATGCCGTCAGGTCGGCCTCCTCTCGTGAGGAGGTGTTGAAGCTGCTCCCTCTCGCCAGGGAGCTGGACACCTGGGCAGGAGGCAACGTACTCGAGGACTATGTGAACCGGGTTGCCGCG
>QKJM01000682.1 GCA_003249315.1 Archangium sp. | reverse complement strand
CCCCAGGCGAGCGTCTCCCCGGGTCGGTTGGTGAAGACGAGGCACGGCTCGCTGCCGAGCGGGCTGCCGCACCGGTTCGGACCTTCCTCCTGCTCCAGCACCACCAGGTTGGAGATGCGGTTGTGGTAGCCGGCCACGGTGAGGCGCAGATCGTCCGTCAGGTCGTGTGCGTGCTCGAGCTCCAGGGTGGAGATGGTCTCCGGTTCCAGCTTGCTGGGAGCACGCTGGGTGAACCCATTGTCGTGGTAGTCGAGCTCGTAGGCATTGGGAGCGCGGAAGGCGCGGCCGGCCACCAGCTTGGTGAGGCCCCGGTCATAGGGGCGGGCGATGAGGGCCAGCCGAGGGGTGAAGGGAGTGATGTCCAGGTCCAGGTACCTGTCCACGCGCAGGCCCGCCGACAGGCTCACCCGAGGGTGCGGGCGCCACTCGTCCAGCAGGTAGGTGGAGAGCTGCACCCGGCGCTGCGTGTTCAGCGGGGTGGTGCCCTCGGGCCCGAAGATTTCCTGCTCCACGCGGAGGTGGCCCTGGCCTTCCATGCCCACGGTGAGGCGGTTGTTCTCGAAGAGCTGGAGGAGGAAGCGCAGCTCGGCGGTAATCCAGTCGGCGCGGCCGGCATCGGTGTCGCGCCGCAGACCGCCATTGGTGGTGGTGTACATCCAGTAGCCGCGGTAGCGGCTGGCGTCATAGGCGCCGCGCAGCGACACCGTCACCCGCTCGTCGAGGACCCGCTCGTAGCGCACCTCGGCGAAGCCGCGCAGGTCATCCACCTGGGTGCCGGCGGCGCCCAGCACCGTGCCGTAGGGGCCGGTGGGAATCTGTTTCGTGCGCCCATGAAGCTGCGCCTGCATGGAGAGGCCGCCCAGCCGTGCGCGCACGGAGGCGGTGCCGGCGCGCTCCCCATCCAGCCCGGACACCAGGGGCAGGTCCTCTCCCATCCGGGTCGTCTCCGCGCCCACCCTCTCCAGCCCCGCGGCGGACACCAGCACCGAGCGCGTCTCGTCCTCCCACGCGGCGGTGGCGTGCAGCCGCGTGGTGCCCAGCGCCCCCACCGCGCCCGTCGCCTCCACCCTCCGCTCCTGGCCCAGCGTGTCGCGCGGCACCACGTTGATGACGGCGAAGAAGGCACCCGTGCCGTACAGGGCGCTGCCCGGGCCGCGCACCACCTCGATGCGCTCCACCTCGTCCAGGTCCACCGCCAGATCCCTCGCCGCGTAGCCCTGGCCGGCCCACACGTCGTTGACGGCATGGCCGTCCCAGAGGATGAGGATGCGGGTGTTGAGGTCTCCCGGAGGGGCGAAGCCGCGCACGCCCAGGTAGGTGTACGTCCGGTCATCGGTGAGGAAGATGCCGCGCACGGCGGACAGGGCCTCGGCGAGGGTGGTGTAGCCGAAGGCGCGCAGCTCCTCCTGGGAGAGCACGGTGATGGAGGCGGGGGCCTCGTCCACGCTCAGCAGGCTCTTGGAGGCGGCGCGCACCGGAGGGGGCTCGTAGCGCAGCTCCGCGTGGATGCGCGTCTCCCGCTCGGCCTCCACCTTCACCACCTGGTGCAGGGGCTGCACGTCGCGGCTCTCCACCTCCAGGGTGTGCTCGCCCTCGGGGAGGGTGACGACGGTAGGGGTGAAGCCGGCGGGCTGGCCGTCCACCTTCACGGTGGCGTTGTTCCGGTTGCTGGTGACGATGAGGCGCCCGGTGGGCTTCTCCTGCGGGCGCAGGTGTACCTGCTGGGCGACGCCGCCGTCGGCTGGCACCTCCACCACGAGCTGGGCCGGGGCGTGGCCAGGGGCCTGGACATAGAGGACGTGGGACCCTGGCGCGAAGCGCAGCGTGTCGGGCACCCGGCCCACCACCGGGCCGTTGGGGGACTCACGCACCTCCGCCCCCGCCGGCGAGCCGGTGAGCTCCACCGTGCCGGTGATGAGCTCCAGCGTGAAGCGCTGCGTCTCCTCCTGGCCGCGCTCCAGGGTGATGGCCTCCTCCGCGGGGCGGTAGCCCTGCTTGCGCACCATCACCTCGTGGCGCCCGGGCGGCAGCGCGAGTATCTGGGGCGAGAGGCCGCGCGCCCCGAGGTCCTCCCGGTCCACGTACACCTCGGCGCCCGGCGGCTCGGTGACGACGCGCACCAGCGCCACCTTGGGGCGCAGCCGCTCCATCGAGTGGCGCACCTCGGCCTCGTCTGCGTCCGAGAGCTCCTCCCGCGCCAGGTCGTTGTAGTAGCGGTAGGCCTCGTTGTAGCGGGCGAGCGCCTCGTAGCAGCGGGCGATGTTGAAGAGGACGTTTCGGTTGGGGACGAGGCGGTAGCTGGTGAAGTAGGAGCGCAGGGCCTCGACGTACTGGCCGCGGGCATAGGCCTCGTTGCCCAGCTCGAAGACCACGTCCGCCTCGTCCGCCGTATTGTTGGTGGCCAGCGCCACCGCGGGCAGCAGCAGCGAGAGGACCAGGGAGCCGAGACGAAGCACGCGCATGGAGTGGCTCATCCTCCCACACCCTGGAGGAAGGTCCACGTTCGGGCCATGGAGGGGCCTTCCCTCGGGTGGGGAGCCAGGTAGGGGAGCCCGTTCGTCAGCGCACGGTGCGCTGGGGCCCGGGGACGGGTAGGGGGACTTTCGCCGGGTTCCTAACTCCTTGGGACGGTCTCATGGAGGAGCGGCGGCAATGCGGAAGCTGGGGTGGGTGGCGGGAGGTGTGCTGGGGTCCCTGGTGCTCTTCGCGCTGACGAGGTGCGGTCCCCTCGATGGCGGGCGGGAGGAGGCGGAGTTCGTCCAGGCGCGGGGCAGGCCGTGTGTCTCCTCCGACGCGTGCCCGGCCTCCCTCATCTGCTCCACCGAGCAGGGGGCCTGTGCGCTGCCCCCGGGGTGCGAGCCCTCCGTGGAGGTATGTGTCGCCGTCTGCTACGGCACCTGCGTGCTGCCCGCCAGTGCTCCCCCTCCCCAGCGCTGTGGAGAGGGCGTCTGTGAGCCGGGAACCTACTGTTGCAACTCGCTCCAGGGCCTGTGCCTCCCGAACGACTCCGACTGCCCCCTCTGAGTGTCGGGGGAGCCCCTCCCCTCCGAGCTGCTTCCTCCCTGGAAACGCCCCCGCTTCCACCGCTCGAACCGGTGTGAGGTGTCCTGGGTGACCCACCCCTGGGACGACCCCCGCTTGACGTCGGCTGCCAGGGTCGGAGACTGTGCCCTGGCCGCAGTATGCGTGCGGACATTCCAAGCACTTCGAAGGTGGGGAAGATGAAGAAGGAACTGGTAGTGGCGTTGCCGCTTCTGGCGATCGGGTGTGGGCAGGGGCCGATGGACGCGGACAATGACGGTATCGTCGATGGTATCCGCGAGCCCAACACCGTGTCGGTGGTGGCTCCGGCGACTCCGAAGGGAACGGTCTCCGGGCAGGTGCTGACCACGCGGATGACGCCCATGGCCGAGGCCTCGGTGGCGATGACCATCGGGAGCGCGACGACGGAGGAGCCCGTCAAGGCCACCACGGACGCCGATG
>QKJM01000137.1 GCA_003249315.1 Archangium sp. | reverse complement strand
GGCCAGCTCACGGGTGGGGGTGAGGACGAGCGCGCGGATGGGTCGGCCGCGAGAGTGAGAGGTCGGGCGGTTGGCGGAGAGCCGCTGCAGCAAGGGGAGGGTGAAGGCGGCCGTCTTCCCGGTGCCCGTCTGCGCGCAGCCGAGCACGTCCCGGCCCTCGAGCACGTGGGGGATGGCCTGGGCCTGGATGGGCGTGGGCGTGACATAGCCCTCGGCCTTCACGGCGCGCAGGAGGGACTCGGACAGCTTCAGATCTTCAAAGGTCATGGTGAAAAGAGCAGGGGTCGCGAGCGGCTCGGTATGGCCGGTGAGGCCCCCACGGGGGGAAGTGCAGGGCCTGGAAAAAGAGAAGGCGCCCCCACCCTGCGGGAGGCGCCTTCCGTTACGGCCTGGGCTGCTCGGCCGCGGTGCGCGGGGTTACTTGCGCGACGCCTGCTCGGCCGCCAGCTTCTCCCTGTAGGCGGCCATCAGGGCCTCGCCCTCGTTGCGCGGCACCGGCGCGTACTTGGCGAACTCCATGGTGTACTCGCCCTTGCCCTGGGTAGCCGAGCGCAGGTCCGTGGAGTAGCCGAACATGGTGTTCAGCGGCACCTCGGACACCACCACCACGTAGCCCTCGCGGGTCTCCGAGCTGATGATGGTGCCGCGGCGCTGGTTGATCTGACCCACCACCGAGCCCTGGAAGTCCTCGGGCGCCTGCACCTCCACCTTCATCATCGGCTCGAGGATGATCGGCTTGGCGGCCTGGTAGCCCTCGCGGAAGCCCATGATGGCGGCGGTCTTGAACGCCATTTCGGACGAGTCCACCGCGTGGAAGGCACCGTCGTTGATGACCACGCGCAGGCCCACCACGGGGAAGCCGATGAGCGTCCCCTTCTTGACGGCCTCCTGGAAGCCCTTGTCGCACGCGGGGATGAACTCGCGGGGGATGGCGCCGCCCACGATGTCATCCACGAACTCGTAGAGCTGCACCGCGTCCTCGGGCAGCGGCTCGAGGTAGCCGCACACGCGCGCGAACTGACCGGAACCACCCGTCTGCTTCTTGTGCGTGTAGGCGAACTCGCCCTTCTGGGAGATGGTCTCGCGGTAGGCCACCTGCGGCTTGCCCGCCACCACCTCGCAGTTGTACTCGCGCTTCATGCGCTCGATGTAGATCTCCAGGTGCAGCTCGCCCATGCCGCTGACGATCGTCTGGGCGGACTCCTCGTCGCGATGCACGCGGAAGGTCGGGTCCTCCTTGGTGAACCGGTTGAGGGCCTTGGAGAAGTTGGCGGTCGCGCTGCGATCCTTCGGGGCCACGGCCAGGGAGATCACGGCGTCCGGCACGTGCATGGACGTCATCGTGTAGCTCACGGTGCCGTCGGTGAACGTGTCGCCGGAGGAGCACTCCACACCGAAGAGGGCGATGATGTCACCCGCGTACGCCTCGGTGATGTCGATCATCTCGTTCGAGTGCATGCGAACGATGCGGGGGATCTTCACCTTCTTCTGGTTGGACTGGTTGACGATGAAGTCGCCCTTGGAGACCTTGCCCTCGTAGACGCGCATGTAGGTCAACTGACCGTAGCGGCCGTCCTCGAGCTTGAACGCGAGACCGACGAAGGGCTTCTCCGGGTCCGAGTTGAGCTGGACCTTGGCCTCGTCGTTCTTCTGGTCGAGGGCCTCGTTGGCGACCTCCTTCGGGTTGGGAAGGAAGTCGCAGATGGCGTTGAGGAGGAGCTGCACGCCCTTGTTCTTGTAGGCCGAGCCGCACATCACCGGCGTCATCTTCAGGGCGATGGTGGCGCGACGGATGGCCGCCTTGATCTGCTCGTTGGAGATGGGGGCATCCGAGAGGAAGAGCTCACCGAGCTCGTCGTCCACCTCGGCGATCCTCTCGATCATCTCCTGGCGATCGGCCTGGGCCTTCTCGGCGTACTCGGCGGGGATCTCCTCCTCGCGCACATTCTCGCCGCCCTCACCATCGAAGTAGTAGGCCTTCATGGTGATGAGATCGATCAGGCCCAGGAACCGGTCCTCGGCGCCGATCGGAACCTGCAGGCGCACCGGGTGGTGGTAGAGCTTCTCCTTGAGCTGGGCGGCCACGCGCTCGTAGTTGGCGCCGGCGCGGTCCATCTTGTTGACGAACGCGATGCGCGGAACGCGGTAGCGCTTCATCTGCCGGTCCACGGTGATGGACTGGGACTGGACGCCGGACACCGAGCAGAGCACGAGGATGGCACCGTCGAGCACGCGGAGCGCACGCTCCACCTCGATGGTGAAGTCGACGTGTCCCGGGGTGTCGATCAGGTTGATGTTGTAGTCGCCCCACATCGCGAAGGTGGCGGCGGACTGGATGGTGATGCCCTTCTCACGCTCCAGATCCATCGAATCCATCTTGGCGCCAACGCCGTCCTTGCCGCGCACCTCGTGGATCTCGTGGATCCTGCCGGTATAGAAGAGGATGCGCTCGGAGAGCGTGGTCTTGCCCGAGTCGATGTGGGCGGAGATGCCGATGTTACGAACCTTTTCGATGGGAACGATGGAGGCCACGAGAGTCGGTCCTTCTGGTGATGAAATGCCTGAGGGAACAGGCCAGGCGGCGGCCTTACTTCCCGTTGCTTTTAGTTTCCAGCCAATTCGGCGATGAGCCGGGGAGCCCTCTACTCTCTCTGGGGCCGGAGGGGAAGCCCCCCAGTAGATTCGGGTTGGCTGAAGGTGCCCTCCCCACATGTCCCGATGATAACCGGGAAGGGGCCCCGAACCTTCTGTTCCCCGAGGTTTTTCAGGGGTATAGGAGGTCTCCCGCCCCCCGAGCGGCTGTCCCGGGAGGGGGGATGAGGTAGGTTGTCCACCTCCCTGCTCCACGAGGAACCGACATGGCGACACCTGGCGCTTTCGACAAGGACTTCGGCTACTTGATGCCCTTCCTGGAGCGGGTGGCCGCCGCGGCAGGGGAGTTGCCGGACGCCGCCGCCCGGGAGGAGCTCGGGCGGTTGATGGCCGAGGAGAAGGCGCGGTGGGCGCGGATCCGGGAGCTGCTGGGAGGGGCGTCGGGGCAGGGGAGCGCGCCGGCGCAGGCCCTGTCGGTGGCGCCCCGGCTCGCCCGGGCCCATGGGGACAGCATCAACCGGGAGGAGCCCCTGAGCGCCGGGCTCACCGTGGGCAGTCTGAAGCGGCAGGGCTGAGGGCAGGCTCAGGCGGAGGTGCCGGGGGACGCGTAGCCGAGGCCCTCGGAGATCTCCGACTCGGAGAGGGGCCGGAAGGAGCCCTCGGGCACGTCCAGCTCCACCCCGCCGACGGCCTCGCGGTGGAGGGTGCGGACGGGCAGCCCCACCGCGCCGAGCATGCGCTTCACCTGGTGGTTGCGGCCCTCGGTGACAGTGACTTCCACCGTGTGTGCGTCCCGGAGGAGGACGCGGGCCGGGCGCGCCGGGCCGTCCTCGAGCTTCACGCCCCGGCGCAGCGGCTCCACCCGCTCCTCGTCCGCCACCCCATGCACCGTGGC
>QKJM01000227.1 GCA_003249315.1 Archangium sp. | reverse complement strand
CACCGGCGGCAACGGACGCAGCGCGAGGATGGTCTCCTCCACGATGTTGGTGGGCTCGCCGAGGTCGAACCAGAAGGTCGTCTGGTACGTCTGGCGCAGGCGCTCGGTGCCCAGCGCGCGAATCTTCCGCCACAGCCGGGCGAAGTCCGCCTCCGGCAGGGCATTGTCATGAATGTGCAGCAGCGGGGCGCGAGGGCGAGGTGACATGGCGTAAGTCCGCCTCCTAGCCGCGCTTCGCCCTTCTGTCCAACAGTGCCAGCAACGCCAGCACCCCCGCCGGCACCCGCAGCGCCACCGGCAGCCACCACCGGCGCCAGCGCCTCCTCTGTCGCTGTCGGGCCGAGCGGTCGATTCTCAGCGCCTTCAGCCTCTCGGCCTGGGCCTCCGCCATGAACACCTCCGACGGGCTCGCGATGCTCTCGGAGAAAGGTAGGCGGGGGAGCCGGGACGAGAGGGAGGCGGAGGTGGAGCCTGTCTCCCGGGCGAGCGGAGTGAGCAGGGCTTCCCTGCTCCCCTTGGAGGATTCGGTTGCTCCGGGGCCTCTAGCCGGGCTCGAGCGTCGGGTGCTCGCGCGCCCAGAAGAGGAGCCCCGAGGCCGACGCCGGGGCGAGCACCGCCAGGCAGATGATGAACCAGTTGTCCTTCCCCAAGCGCATTCGCTGGCACCTGGCCAGGGACGTCCGCCTCACTTCGACGGTGCTCAACCTCTTCCTTCGAGCGCTCTCCACCTACCAGCGGCGGCCGGCGACGCGTCCTGGCCTACTATTCGTCTTATGGGCCCCCTCGCTTGATGAAAGAATGTGACCCATGCGTTCTCGCGCTTGCCTCGCACTGCTGCTCTTCCTCTCGGCCTGCGCTACGTCGGCGCCGAGCCCCAGAGAGCCAGCCGCCCGGGACCCGCGGCTCGCCAACCTCCAGCGAGCGGCAGCGCTGCCCTGGACGGACGGGGGGCGGTGCGCCGTCCGAGAGGCTTCCCAGCCCTGGCCCGTGCTGGCGGAGCGGCGCTTTCATGCCCTCGACCATGACCGGATCGAGTTTCACGACCTGACGGGCAGATGCTCGGTTGCCTCTACTGGTGCCGTGGCAGTGGGGCTCGGGGTCTGCGTCCTGGCGGCACCGGAGCTCGTCGTGGGGGCGGTTGTTGTCGCGGGCGTGGTGGTGGTGGGATTCGCCATCAAAGAGGCGCTGGATGCGTATGAGCTGAAATGGGCCGAGCCCGAGGACGCAAGGCCCGCGCCTGAAACGAGGCCCGTGCCTGAAACAGCTCCCGCCCCGCCGAAGCCCTCGCCGAAAAAAGTGCGCCGACAGAATTCCGAACAGCAGTTTCCCCGGCGGAGATGTGTTCGTGAATGGGAAAAACTTCGACGCGCTGCAACTGGCCACGCGCACGCTGTGGGAAGTCAAGACCGACAATTTCGACACGTACCCGCCCGATCTTCGGAGAATTGTGCTTGAGGACCAAGTGCCGGAGTTACTGCACGAGCGCGCTCTCGCTCTGGCCTGCGGATTTGACTTCAAGGTCGGCGTGCGCAGCGCAGCGCACAAAGCCGCACTGGAATTCGCAGATCCACGACTCAAGGGCCTCATCGTCGTCATGAACTGGTGCTGAAATGCCTGCAACGCAAGAAAATGACATTGGTATTATCGTCTACGCGCCTGCGCTCGTGAGCGCCGACAGTCGCCCCTTGGCCGTTGTTCATGGAATGGAACGCGCGTTCCCTGGCTTACGCCTGGAGTGGACGATTTCTCGCGAGGGGAAGCTGATCCGGCTACCGCAGCGCGAGGCATGGCTCGCCCAAGGGAGGCCAACCGGAAGGGGGTTTCGGCTCATTTGCAATGGCGACAAGAGCTACCGGGTAACGGTGTCTGGATGGGAAAGCCCGGCGGGGCTCTCCCCGGGAGGGCAGGCACAGTTTGAAGTCCATGCAGCCCTGCCGCTCGACGCAACCGGCATCGCGGCGGCAGTGGCGGTGCTGGAGGCCATAGCGGAGGGTGCTCGCGCATTCTGGGGGCACGCGACGCCGTTCAACGCGGGAGTGGACATCGCGCGCCAGACGCAGAATCGGCCAGACGACCTGGAGCCACCTCCCCGTGGGCTGCCGGTGATCAAGTCCCCTAGTGCCATGCGCTCGGGTGAGATTCCGGCTCGTCTCGGGTGGTTGAACTATTGGTCAGAAGCTGCCGCACGAGCCATCGGCTTTCCGGACCCCGCCCGCGACACGGAACTGCTTTCGCGCTCACGGCGTACCGCGATGGGCGGGTGGGTTGTCCGGCTCACCGATGCGCCGCTCGACCTGGACAACCCCGCCCACCTCGACGCACTCAAGCAGGCTTATGAGCGCTTCCCGGAGATCGGCGGACGCGCAGCCCCAGCCCCTTGAGGCCGGCACGGCTCGCAGTGGCCGTGCTTCCCGCCTCAAGCGGGCCAGCGGTAGCCGGACCCCGCCCCGAGCGCCTCGAGCGCCCGCGCGTAGCGGGCATCCCGGTCCTCCTTGCCGTTGTAGCCGCCGTTGATGCGGCGGGTGATGGTGTCGAACTCCCTGGCGTCCGCGTAGGTGTTGAGCTTGCGGCTGTTCCAGAACCAGGCCGCCGTGCGGAAGGCCACGTCGAGGTCCGCCGCGCGCGTGGGCTCGTTCTCCAGATCCAACCCCAGCGCCTTGCTCCTCGTGCCAGAGGGACTGTTCGCCCCTCCCCCGGCGGGGACGGACCAGCGCGCCTCCTTCCTCCCTCTTCCTCCTCCCACCGAGCGCTCGCGGGCCCCTGGCCCTGGAGCGTCTCTCCTGGCGGGAGGATGGGCGCCTCTCCTACCGCCTCAAGCGCCCAGCGCCGGACGGCTCCACCCACCTGGTGCTGACGTCTCTGCAACTGCTGCGCCTGCTCGCCGCTCTCGTTCCCCCTCCCCGCGCCCACCTTGTTCACTTCCACGGGGTGCTCGCCCCCAACGCCAGGCTTCGGCCTCTCGTCGTCCCAAAGCCTCCACCCAACACCTTCGCCTCCCTTCTACCCCGCTCCCCATCGCCCCGGCTCGAGGCCCACCCCTGGCCCGCTTCCCGGCGGGCCTCTGCGCCTGAGGTTCGCCACCCTCACCTTCCTCCCGCCCCCGCCCGCACGGCCCGGGCATTCGTGTACCTCCTCCCTCCTCCTGGCCCTCCTTTCCTCTCCTACAGCGCTCCCTTCCGCCCCCTCCGCACTCCATCCAACGGTCTTCTTCCCTACCGCTCCCCTCACACTCCTACCTCCCGCCGGCCGTTTATTCGTCTTATGGGCGGACTTTCCGCCGGAGATGGAGCTGGAGGCGGGAGGGGTGGTGAGCGCGACGGACGACGAGGGGGACGAGGTGGACTTCCTGGTGAAGGAGGTGAAGGAGAAGACGGTGGTGGTGGATTTCAACCACCCGTTGGCGGGCAAGACCCTGCACTTCGAGGTGAAGGTGAGCGAGGTGCGGGAGGCGACGGAGGAGGAGCTGGAGCACGGGCACGCGCACGCCCCGGGC
>QKJM01000155.1 GCA_003249315.1 Archangium sp. | reverse complement strand
GCTCCCCGCCGAGCCCGAGAAGTCCTCCACAACCCCGGGTCAAGCAGCGTCTTCGCGTGGCCCTCCGAGGCGCCCGATACCGGACAACACCGTAGCCCTCGGCTTGCACTTCCCGCTGGCCGGAAGTCGCGAGAGCCGGAACGCCAGGGAGCCCGCACTTCCGGCTGGCCGGAAGTCACGGTCTTCAGCCGCCCCGGCTCCTCCGCCCTCAGCCTCAGCACTCCGCCAGCACGCACCTCCACCACTCCCTCCACTCGCGGTGGTTCCCTCACCGACAGCCACACGCGCGCCACCTCCGGCGCCTCGCTGGCTCCGCTCGCCCCCGCACACAAGGCGCACACCACCGCCAGCATCGCTCCGCTCCTGCCCGACCTCATGGGTGCCTCCTCGCCGAGTGTCCTCACGCCGAGGCCCCTGGAGCCTACCCCTCCCGGTCCTTTCCGGGGAGCGACACAACACCCGCGTGCTACAACCCGCGCCCCAGGCGCCCCGGGGGGCCCCGCACGAACGCAACCATGAGTGAACCGAACCTCTCCTCCTTCATCTGGTCCGTCGCGGACCTGCTGCGCGGCGATTACAAGCAGTCCGAATACGGCAAGGTCATCCTCCCCTTCACCGTGCTGCGCCGCCTCGACTGCGTGCTCGAGCCCACCAAGGCCGCCGTCCTCGCCGAGAAGCACCTGCGCGAGAAGGCCGGCCTCAACCCCGAGCCCTTCCTCCTCAAGAAGTCCGGACAGCTCTTCTTCAACGCCTCGCCGCTCGACTTGAAAAAGCTCACACGAAGGAGCAGTTCTCGAGCTCACCGGACATCTACAGCGAGCTGACGAACGCCATCATCGAGGCCATGGACGCGCACACCTTGATGAGCACGCAGGCGTTGAACTCCAAGGTCACCCTGGAAGGACTCAAGGACATCCTGCTCAACCACGCGCAACTGTGGGAGGCTCTCCGGGCCAAGGCGAGCGAGGGCGAGACAGGGGCCTGAGCGCCTCGATGACATGCGCCCTCCCCGCTTCGGGGAGAAGCGTATGCGTGGAGAAGGTCCCCCTCGCCTTTCACCGAGCCGTCCCTGTGGGGGCCATGGGAGGCACACGCCAACAAGGCATGGCGTGCCTCCGAGACATCCGTGCTCTCGCGTTACTCCTGGGGGACGAAGGCGAGCACGCGCGCGGGGCTTCCGCTGCCTCCGTTCATGGCCAGGGGAGTGACGACGACGTAGGCCCCGGCGGCCGGCAGGGCGGAGAGGTTCGCGAGGTTTTCGATGTGGTAGCCGCCGCCTCCCAGGAAGTCATAGTGCTCCGCGAACGTCGTGCTCGGCCCCGGGTCCGTCGAGAGCGTGTCGATACCAAGGGCGCGCACCTGCCGCTCGCGCAGCCACTGGCTCGCAGCCACCGAGACGCCGGGGAAGTGCATCACTCCCGAGGTATCCATGTTGCGGTAGCGCTCCTCATCCGGCCAGCGCGAGGCCCAGCCGGTGTGGATGAGCACGAGGTGCTTGGGCCCCAGCGAGCCATGCGCTTGCTCCCAGGCCTCGAGATCCTCCACCGACACCTCGTAGTCCGCGTTCTCGACGACCTTGGCCGACACGTCCACCACCGCGGCCGGGCCCGACAGGGACTCCAGGGAGAGCTGATCCACCGTCTTCTGCCCGGAGGCGAAGTGCGCCGGCGCGTCCACGTGGGTCCCCGCGTGCTCGCTCATCGTGAAGTCGCGGATGTAGTACCCGTCGCTCTCCACGGTGCCCTGGACGCTCTGGGAGAACCGGGTGCTTCCTGGGTAGATGGGGCTCTGCTCCGCGATGGGGTGTCCGATGTCGATGACGCGCGCGCTCGCCATCATCTCGGAGAGCGAGGGCTGGGGCTGCTGGACGCATCCACCGAGCAGGAGCATCAGCGGCAGGGAAAACTTCTTGAGGCAGGTGGAGTTCATGGCCGTCAATCCTAGCGCCACCACGGCCCGCCCTGCGCGTGAATCGCCACGGGCCTACAGCCCCAGGTGCTGGCGCAACGCCGCATAAGCCTTTCCAGACGCGGACAGCGACAGCTTCTCGGCCAGGTTCATCTCCGCGAAGGTGCGCGTGTGCCCCCGGGGGATGAAGATGGGGTCCCAGTGGAAGCCCCCGCCTCCTCGCGCCGAGGGGGCCAGCTCGCCTTCCACCTCTGCCTGGAAGAGCTGCCGTTTCCGACCGTCGCAGTAACACACCGCGCTGAGGGTGCGCACCGTCCTCGGCTGACCGGCGGTGACCAGGTCGCACAGCCGTGGGCCCAGGCTCTCCCAGAGCGGCTTCACGAGCGCCCCGGGCAGTCCGTTCAGCGCGTCGATGCACATGGCGCCGTGTTCGACGACGACGGGGACCTGCAACGCCTGGTAGGCGGCGGCCGCCTTCGCGAGGATGACCTTCTCCAACTGCGGCTCGAGGATCTCCATGACGGCGTGACGGAGGACTCCCAAGCCTCCGCCGGGGCCGAAGAAGTGCTCCACCTCGAGGACCTTGTCCGGGTTGCTGGTGACGTACCAGGCACGTTTCATGGCTTTCTCCCGAGGCTCCTCAACCGATGCCTTGCAGCAACTCGGTGACGCTGGCTTCCTTGTCCGTTGGATCGAGCTGGATGACGTCGATGCCCCACTGCTCCAGGATGCGAGGCTGCACCGGGCCAGCCCCGTGCGTGGCGAAGAAGCAGCGCCGCACCGGCCCGACTCCGCCGCGTGTCCCGCTCCTCAGTCGGAGCTGGTGGATGCGGTACCAGATGTGCCGGATGTTGTAGTCGCTGAAGCGGTAGCCGATGAAGAGGAAGCTGTGGCTCAGCAGGTCCGACCGGAGCCGCTGGTCCGCGGGGTCCTCCAGCGCGAGCCGCCTCATGTAGGCGCTCTCCGTGAGGACGATGGTCTCCGGTTGCTTCAACGTGCCGTGGAACTTGATGACTTCACAGGCCCCGCGCGGCCGACTCTGCTGGAAGTCCTTGAGCGAGGCGATGACCACCGCCTCCCGCCCCGCATCCTCCAGCGCGCCCTCGACGTGGGCGTCGTAGTTGGTGGTGTACAGCGTGTGCCAGTCGAGCGCCCCGAGCGCCTTGTGCATGGGTGATGCCTGGCGGGCCTTTTTCGCATCCGCCGAGTCGAAGCGAAGCGTCATCTCATACACCAGGTCCTGGAAGTTGTTGGGGTCCTCCAGGTCGAAGTACTCGGCGAGCTGCTCGTTGCGGCCGTGCAGAGTGAAGAGTTCCGGCTCGAAGCGTAGCTTCTCCGCCATCCATCCCACCAGCTCGCTCCAACTGGGCAGGTTCAACGGCATGGAGAAGCCCGCGCCCAGGAAGGGGATGAGGCGACCTTCCTGGTACTCCTTCTGCAGCAGAGTCAGGGCTTGGGGCAACGAAAGGACGGCCATGAGGGCTCCAGGCGGTGGCGGAGGCGCCAGCATAGCGCGTTGACCTCGCACCGCGGCGGCTCGTCGCTCATGCGCCCAGGATGCTGCCGCCGCTCGGTGACCGCAAGCCC
>QKJM01000547.1 GCA_003249315.1 Archangium sp. | reverse complement strand
TGCACCGTCACCAACGTCGACCTCCGCTCCATCCCGCCCTCCGTCTGCGCCGTGCAGCAAGAGCAAGGTGCGTGCCGGCCGGGTATCCCTCGGGCGCGCCGTGCGGCACCGTCTCGATTTCGTACGGACTGGCTCGTGGAGTGGACGGGGATTCAGTCCATGAAGGGGCTCGAGTGCCGGGCACGCTCGAGCCAGTATCCAGGCCGGCGTCGGAGGTGCGCGACGGCCAGCACGGCCACCAGCTCGTCGACCACCAGGTAGGGGAGGGCGAAAGGGAAGCCCATCAGCACGAAGCGACGGATGGGGGGCGCGTGGTGTACGCCGGGCCAGGCAGGCCAGGTGTCCGGAGCTTCGTCGAAGAGTTCGAGGGCGCAGAATACTTCGACCGAGAGGGATGCACCCAGTCCGCGCTGTTGCCGCTCATACCATTCGATGGCGGCACCCAACTCTGCCCTCGCTTCTGGATGAAACCGAAGGGGCCTGCGAGTGGGCTCGACGTTCGCGGCGAACGCGCTCGATGCGCTCGGCCACGTCGCGCTGGACCTCCTCCAGGGTCGAGAGTGTCACCTTGCCGCTGATGACCTCCCGCGCACGGCGCCGGATGTCTCGGGGGCCGGATGTGCGCCCGGAGATGCCATCCGGGAGCAGGGGAACTCAACAGCTCCGGGTCGGTGAGGGCTCTGCCCCTTCCCATTCACCTCCAACCGCCTCACCCTCACCGACCCTTCGCCCACAGACGTCCTCCCCACACCGCCGCCCACGCCGCCCTGCACCACATCCCGCCCTCCGTCTGCGCCGGGCAGCCAAAGCAAGGTGCGTGCCGGCCAGTCAGCCCTCGGGCGCGTCGTGCGGCACCGTCTCGATTTCGAGCGAACCGGCTCGTGGCGTGGACGGAGCGTCACTCCGGAGCAACGGGCAGCCGCACGGTGAACGTGCTGCCCTGGCCCGGCTCGCTCCGCACTTCGATGTCCCCCTTGTGGCGGCTGATGATGCTGTAGCTGATGGACAGCCCCAGCCCCGTGCCCTTGCCCGGAGGCTTGGTGGTGAAGAAGGGGGTGAAGAGCTGGGCGCGCGTCTCCGGCGTCATCCCGCTCCCCGTGTCCGTGATGCTCACCACCACCTGCTGTCCCTCGTGCCGCGTGGTGATGCGGATCTCCCCCTGCGTCTGGATGGACTGGGCGGCGTTGACGAGCAGGTTGGTGAACACCTGGCTGATCTGCGTGGGGTGGCACGGGATGGGCGGGAGCTCCCCCCAGTCGCACAGCACCCGGCACTTGTACTTGAGCTGGTTGCGTACCAGCTTCAGCGTGGACTCCAGCACGTGATTCAGGTCCGTGGGCTGCGGCGGGCCAGAGTCCTGCCGGGAGAACATCTTCAGGCCCTGGATGATCTCATCGACGCGCCGGGTACCCTCCAGCGACTCCTGGATGAGATCGGGCATGTCGGCGACCAGCTCGTCCACCTGCTCCTGCCGCCTCAGGGACTGGATGCGCTCGAGCAGGGCTTCCGTGTCCTGTCGCCGGCCCGCGGCCAGAGCCTCCGTGTGCTCGTCATGGAGGCTCAGCAGCCGCAGCAGCACCTGGCTGTAGTCGACGAGCGTCCCCAGGTTGCTGGTGATGTAGCTCATCGGGTTGTTGATCTCGTGGGCGATGCCGGCCGCCATCTGCCCCAGCGAGGCCATCTTCTCGGACTGGATGAGCTGGGTCTGCTGCGCCTCCAGCTTGCGGGTGGCCTGTCGCACCAGCTCCTGCAGGTGGTCGCGGTGCTGCCGCAGCTCCTCCTCCTGCTGCTTGCGTCGGGTGATGTCGCTCTCGATGGCCATGAAGCGGGTGAGTCGGCCCTGCTCGTCATAGAGGGGCTGCACCTCGGCCCGCACCCAGTAGGGCGTGCCCAGCCGGTGGTAGTTGATCAGCTCGACGATGAAGCCCTCACCCCGTTCCAGGCACTCGGACATGTGCCGGACGATGTCCGGAGCCGTCTCGGGCCCCTGCAGCAGCACTCCGGGCTTCTGGCCCACCACCTCCGGCAAGGTGTAGCCGGTGAGGCGGGTGAAGCCCTCGTTGACCCACTCGATGCAGCCCTTCTCGTCGGTGAGGATGACCGCGTTGTCGGTGCGGGCGGCCACCAGCGCCAGCATCTGGAGCTGCTCCTGCTGGCTTCGCAGCGCCTCCTCGGTCCGTCGCCGCTGCTGCGCGCCGCGCCAGCCCAGGAGGAGGGTGCGGCAGGTGGTGAGAAAGGGCTGCAGAAGGTCGATGACCTCTTCGTGCTGGCCGCCCGGACGGTGGACGATGCCCACCATGCCCAGTAGTTCGTTCGCGGCGTGGAAGGGCAGACCGAGGACGGTGCCGGACTCCACCGGCCTACCCGTGGCGAGGATGGCGTTGGAGGTCTCTCTCAGCTCCTCCGTCCAGGTGCCGTGGACGGCGTGGGCCTTCACGTAGGGCACTCCCTCGGAGGGGCGGCACACCTCCCCGATGAAGCCACGCACGCTGCCCGTCAGCTCCAGCAGCACCGAGAGCAACTTCTCGAACAGCCGGGCTGTTGCCTCGGGTTGCTGGATGAACTCCGCCTGCACCTCGGTGAGCACCTCGAGGAGGTGGCTGCGGGCGCGAAGTCGCTGCTCCAAGCCTCCCTCGTGGGGGGCGGACTCCGGTGGAGAGGCTTGCTGGGCTTGCCGGCTCATGGATCCTTCCCTGTCGCGCAAGTGCAAGGCGAGTGGGTCAGTGTAGCCAAGGGAGGGGCTGTTCGCGCCTGCCCAGGTGCGCGGGTCTGTCCTTGTTCGCTGGGCAACCTGCGATCCTTTGAGTGCCCGACGGTTCGCGCCCCGGCGCCCTCAGAACCTCGCCAGCGCCAGGAAGGTCTTCATCTTCTCGTTCGTCTCGCGCAGGCGCTCGGAGAGGGTTCGGACGAAGGTCCACAACAACACGTAGGCCAGGTCCTTGTCCGTGAACATGAGGTGGTCCAACTGCTCCCGCTCGATGACCCACACCGTGCAGGAGGTATGGGCGAAGGCATCCGCCGAGCGGGGGATGTCCTCGATGACCGACATCTCCCCGAAGTACTGGCCCTTCTCCAGGATGGCCAGCGCCTCTTCTCCCATGCCGGGCACCTGCTGGGAGATGCGCACCTTGCCCTCCACGATGATGAACATCTCCCGTCCAACCTCCCCTTCTCGGAACAGGCAGGCGCCCGCTTCATATCTCCGGGGACGGGCGAGCGACGCAACACGGAGGAGCTGACTCTGGGTCAGCCCCTCGAAGAGCGCAACGTTCTTGAGGATGGAGGCATCCATGGGGTGCTGCTTCGTACCACGACCCGGGGAGCTCTGGTACGGTGCGACCCAAACAGAGAACAGGAGCGATGAGCCGTGGCGGAGAAGATCAACAAGGTGACCATCATTGGTTCGGGACCCGCGGGATACACGGCGGCCATCTACGCGGCGCGGGCGAACCTGGAGCCGGTGGTGTTCGCCGGGGGCCCGGCGCTGGAGGATCCGCAGCGGGTGCCCGGCGGCCAGTTGATGGTCACCACCGACGTGGAGAACTATCCCGGCTTTCCCGAGGCCGTCACCGGTCCGGAGCTGATGGAGCGTTTCCAGAAGCAGGCCGAGCGCTTTGGCACCGTCATCCACATGGAGAACGTGGTGAAGGTGGACTTCTCCAAGCGCCCCTTCTTCATCCAGGGCGAGTCGGTGAGCTGCTACTCGGAGACGGTCATCATCGCGACGGGGGCGAGCGCGAAGTGGCTGAGTGTGAAGGGGGAGGAGCAGTTCAAGAACCGCGGGGTGTCCGCCTGTGCCACCTGTGACGGGGCCTTCTTCAAGAACCAGGACGTGCTGGTGGTGGGCGGCGGCGACACGGCGATGGAGGAGGCCACCTACCTGTCGAAGATCGTCAAGAGCGTGACGGTGGTACACCGGCGGGACTCCCTGCGCGCCTCGAAGGTGATGCAGGATCGAGCCCTGAAGAACCCGAAGATCTCGTTCATCTGGGACTCGGCGGTGGACGAGGTGGTGGGCAACGAGCGGGGGATGACGGGGGCGGTGCTGCGCAACCTGAAGACGGGGGACACGAAGCAGGTGGAGGCCACGGGTCTGTTCGTGGCCATCGGCCACACGCCCAACACGAAGCTCTTCGAGGGCGTGCTGGAGACGCACCAGAGCGGCTACCTGAAGACGCAGCCGGGCAGCACCCGCACCAGCATCCCGGGCGTGTTCGCCTGCGGGGACGTGCAGGACAGCTACTACCGGCAGGCCATCACCGCGGCGGGCACGGGCTGCATGGCGGCCATCGACGCCGAGCGCTGGCTGATCGAGCAGGGTGAGTAGCAGGCGGGCATGAGCCACAAGCAGAAGACGGTGGCGGTACATGCGGGCGCACGGCTGGGCGGGAGCAAGGCCCAGCCGGTGGTGCCTCCCATTCACGTGTCGGCGGTGAGCTGGTTCGACAGCAGTGACGAGCTGGATGCCGCGCTGGACGGGAAGGACTACGTCTACTCGCGCATCGCCGCGCCCAACACGGCGCTGCTGGAGGAGGCGGTGGCCGCGCTGGAGGGCGCCGAGGACTGCGTGGCCTATGCCAGCGGCATGGCGGCGCTCAAGGCCGTCTTCGAGGCGCAGGAGCTGAAGGCCGGGGACGTGGTGGTGATGCCGGGGGATGGCTATGGCGTCACCCGGCTGCTCTTCAAGAACCTGTGCGCGCGCGCCGGGGTGCGGCTCCATGCGCTGAAGCTCACGGACGCGGACGCGCTGGAGCGGCTCGTCGCGTTGCGGCCGAAGCTGGTGTTGGCCGAGAGCATCACCAACCCGTTGCTGCGCGTGCCCGACGTCCGCGCGCTCTCCGGGGCGTGCCGGGAGGTGGGGGCGGCGCTGGCGGTGGATGCGACCTTCCCCTCGCCCTACGGGCAGAAGGCGTGCGAGCTGGGGGCGGACTATGCGCTCCAGTCCACGACGAAGTGGCTCAACGGGCACAGCGACGCGCTGGGGGGCACGGTGAGCGGCAGCCGGGAACGGATGGCGCCGCTGCGCTCCGCGCGCGTGCTGGGCGGGGACGTGCTGGGGCCCTTCGAGGCGTGGCTCACCCTGCGCGGAGTGCGCACGCTGCCGGTTCGGATGAAGGCCCACTGCGAGCACGCGGCCCACGTGGCGCGGCGGCTGGCGGAATCGCCTCTCGTCGAGCGCGTCCATTACCCGGGCCTGGCTTCGCACCCGGACCACGAGGTGGCGAAGGCGGTGCTGGCGGGCGGCTTCGGCGGGATGGTGGCCTTCGAGCTGAAGGGGGCGGGTCGGCCCGAGTGCTTCCGCTTCCTGGAGGCGGTGAAGCTGGCGCGGGCGGCACCTTCGCTCGGGGACGTATGTACGCTGGTGATGCACGCGGCCAGCGCGAGCGCGCGCAGGATGACGCCCGAGGAGCGGCAGGAGGCCGGCATCGGCGAGAGCCTCATCCGCGTCTCGGTGGGGTTGGAAGATCCAGACGATGTCGCGGACGACCTGCTCTCGGCCGTGGCCGAGGTGGTGAATCAATGAAGATGGTGGACGTGGGCGCGAAGCCCAGGACGGAGCGGGTGGCGGTGGCCGTGGCGCGTCTGCGGATGCTCCCCGCGACCCTCGAGCGGATTCTGCAGGGGAAGGTGGAGAAGGGGGACGTGCTGGCGGCGGCGCGGCTCGCCGGGGTGATGGCGGCCAAGCGGACGCCGGACATCGTCCCGCTCTGCCACCCCATTGCCCTCTCCGGGGTGGAGGTGGAGCTCACCCCGGCCGAGGCGGCCCTGGACATCCGGGTGACGGTGCGGACGGTGGATCGGACGGGGGTGGAGATGGAGGCGCTGACCTCGGCGTGCGCGGCGGCTCTCACCGTCTACGACATGTGCAAGAGCGTGGACCGGGGGATGGTGATGGAGCAGGTTCAGCTCGAGCACAAGGCAGGCGGTCGCTCCGGTACCTGGAACCGCCAGGCCGGCCCGGAGGCCCCGGCCAGCACTCGCCGGCCGAGGAAGAAGACGGGCCGGAAGTAGTTCCCTCTCGTACATCTCCCCGTTCTTCCCGTGACCGCGTGAGGGGTCGCGGAGGGCCCCTCCTGGCACTGTTCAGGGGATGGAAATCGCCCGTGACGCATCTTGACGCGGCGGGCTGTTGAGTGTTACCGACCGGTCGGTAGGTGGGCGGACAGGATGGCCGCCGGCTGGAAGGGAGCACACGTGACATCAGCGGGACGGAAGCAGGACGAGGGAGAGCGCTACCGGAGCATCTTGGAGACGGCGGCGCGCCTCATCTGCGAGCGTGGCTACGAGGGCACGTCGATGCAGGAGATCGCCGCCGCGTGTCGGATGACGAAGGCGGGGCTCTACCATCACGTGCAGAACAAGGAGCAGCTCCTCTTCGCCATCATGAACTACGGGATGGACGTCTTCGAGGAGCGGGTCCTCTCGAAGGTGCAGGACATCGCGGAGCCGGTGGAGCGGCTGCGTACCTGCATGCGGCTGAACATCGAGCTGGTGACGCGTGGGTGGAGCAAGGAAGTCACCATCATCCTGCACGAGCACGCCACGCTCACCGGAGAGGTCCGCGCCTTCATCGATGCGCGCAAGAAGCGTTACGTGCGCTTCCTGGAGGAGTCGTTCTCCGAGGCGGTGCGGCTGGGGCGCATCCGTTCCGTGCAGCCCACCGTCGCCGCGTTCGCGTTCCTGGGCATGGTGCTGTGGATCTACAAGTGGTACCAGCCGGACGGGAAGCTCACGGACGAGCAGATCGCCGACGGGATGGTGGACCTGCTGTTCACCGGCCTGGTGCCTCCGCTCATGGCGGCCGGGTCGCCGGAGGGCGCACCGGTGCTCGCCCTGGCGCCTCTCTCCGCCTCGGGAGAGAAGCGATGAGCGCGGGGCGCTGGCGTTCCTTGACGGAGGTGGTGGCCTCGATTCCGGACGGATCGTGGCTGGCCACCGGAGGCTTCATGCTCGGCCGGGCGCCCATGGCGCTGGTGCTGGAGCTGATCGCCCAGGGCAAGCGGGGACTTCAGCTCCTCTCCCTGCCCAACCCGCTGCCCGCCGAGTTCCTGGTGGCCGGTGGGTGCGTGGCGCGGGTGGAACTCATCTTCGGAGCCCTCCACCTGCGCAACCGGGTGCGTCCCATGCCTTGCCTCAAGCGGGCCATGGAGCAGGGCACCGTCACCTGGCGCGAGCACGATGGCTACCGCATCGTCCAGCGGTTGCGGGCGGCGGCCATGGGGTTGCCCTTCATCCCCGCGCCGGACGCGGACGTGTCCGAGCTGGCCTCGCTCGAGCCTCCGCGGATGGTGGAGGATCCGTTCTCCGGTCAGCCGGTTCCGGTGGAGCAGGCCTTCTACCCGGACGTGGCGCTGGTGCATGCGCGGGCGGCGGACGAGCGCGGCAACCTGTTCATCGAGGATCCGACCACGGATCTGCTGGTGGCGAGCGCGGCGCGCCGGGTGCTGGCCACCGCCGAGGAGCGCGTGTCCAAGCTGCCCCGGGTGACGGTGCCGGGCTTCCAGGTGGAGGCCGTCGCGCTGGCACGCGGAGGGGCGCTGCCCTCCGGCTGCACCGGGCTGTACCCGCACGATGACGACATGCTGGAGGAGTACCTCTCGCTGGCCGAGGCCGGCCGGGAGGCGGAGTTCCTGCAACACCTTCTCGCGAAGCGGAGCGCGGCATGAGCACGGAGCAGGAAGCGACTCGCGCGGAGGCATTCGTAGCGCTGCTGGCGAGGGAGATCGAAGATGGGGACGTCGTGGCCACGGGAGTTGCCTCTCCGCTGGTCATCCTCGCCATCGCCGTGGCTCGGGCCACGCACGCGCCCAGGTTGACGTACCTGGCGTGCGTGGGCTCCCTGGATCCGGATTTGCCCAGCCTGTACCCCTCGTCCGAGGATCTCCGGTACCTGGACGGGCGCTCGGCCGAAATCACCATTCCGGACCTCTTCGACCACGCGCGGCGGGGTCGGGTGGACACCGTCTTCTTCGGGGCCGCGGAGGTGGATGCCGTCGGGCGGACGAACATGACGGCCTCCGGGAGCCTGGCGCGGCCGAGTCGCAAGTTCCCCGGCGTGGCGGGGGCGGCCTCGCTGCGGCAGTGGGTGCATCGGCCGATCATCCTGCTTCCCAGGCAGTCGCGTCGCAATCTCGTGCCCGAGGTGCAGGTGGCGAGCACCCGGGACGCGCGCCGACCGGTGCGTCTCATCTCCGACCTGGGGACCTTCGAGCTGGGACCCGAGGGGGCCCGGCTGCGAGCCCGTCACCCCTGGGCGAGCCTCGACACCCTCGAGGAGCGCACCGGCTTCTCCTTCCGTGTGGAGCAGCCGCTGCCCGTCACCTCGCTTCCGGACGCCCGCACGCTCGCGGCCATCCGGGAGCTCGATCCGCTTCGCCTCCGCGATCAGCTCGTGGGGGCCTGACCTGAAGCCTCATCCTCTTGGGAGTCGTTCATGAAGGCTGTCGTTCTCCGTGCATTTGGTGATCCGAGCAATCTGAAGTTGGAGACCGTGCCCGATCCGCGTCCGGGGCGCGGAGAGGTGCTCATCCGCGTCCACGCTTGTGGCGTCTGCTACCACGACGTCATCAACCGGCGTGGCAACCTGCCGCGTACCCACGTACCCGCCATCCTCGGACACGAGGCCGCTGGCGAGGTGGTGGAGGTGGGGCCGGACACGCCGGGCTGGTCGGTGGGAGACCGGGTGGCGACGCTGCAGCGACTCTCCTGTGGGGAGTGCTCCCTGTGCCGTTCCGGGCGCAACAGCCTGTGTCGGAAGGATCCTCGCTTCTTCGGCGAGGAGATTCCGGGAGGCTACGCGCAGTACATGGTGGCGCCGGTGGCCGGGCTGGGGCGAGTGCCCGAAGGGTTGTCCTGGCCGGAGGCCGCCACCGTGTGCTGCACCACCGGCACCGCCGTACACACCGTCCGCACGCGCGGCAAGGTGCGCAAGGGGGAGACGGTGCTCATCACCGGTGCCAGCGGTGGGGTGGGCCTGTCCTCGGTGCAGCTCGCGCGGCGGGACGGGGCGCGTGTCATCGCCGTCACCTCCAGTGAGATGAAGGTGCAGGCCCTGCGCGAGGCCGGAGCGGATGAGGTCATCGTCTCCCGCGGTCTGGACTTCGGCTCGGAGGTGCGCCGCCGCACGGGCGGCGATGGTGTCGATGTGGCGATCGAAATCGTCGGCAGCGCCACCTTCGCGCAGACGCTCAAGGCGATGGCGCCTGGAGGCCGAGTGGTGGTGGTGGGCAACCTGGAGACGGGCTCGGTGGAGCTCAACCCGGGTCTCGTCATCGTCAAGGAGCTGGAGGTCCTGGGCGCGTATGCCACCACGACCGAGGAGCTGAACGAGGCGCTCCGGCTGACGGCCTCGCAGGAGGTTCGTCCCTTCGTCTCGGAGACGGTGCCTCTGTCCGAGGCCGCGCGGGCGCACTTCCGGCTGGAGAATCGCGAGGTCGCTGGCCGGCTGGTGCTCGTCCCCGAGGCCTAGGCTACGATCTCCCCACCACATCCCTAGAGGACTCTCTCCCATGAAGAAGCAGGTTGGAATCGAGGCGGTCGCCCTGGCCGTACCCCGTCGCTATGTGGACATCGAAGACCTGGCGCGCGCGCGGGGAGTGGACCCGGCCAAGTACACGGCGGGCCTGGGTGCGCGCGAGATGGCGGTGAACGATCCGGGCGAGGACGCGGTGGCGCTGGCGGCCACGGCCGTGGCCCGGCTGGTGCGCAACAACGAGGTGGACCCGAGCCGCGTGGGCATGCTGGTGGTGGGCACCGAGACGGGGGTGGACCACTCCAAGGCGGTGGCCTCGCACGTCCAGGGCCTGTTGAAGCTACCGCGCACGATGCGCACCTTCGACACCCAGCACGCGTGCTACGGCGGCACGGCGGGGTTGATGGCGGCCTCGGAGTGGATTGCCTCCGGCGCCGCGGCGGGCCGCTCGGCCATCGTCGTGTGCTCGGACGTCGCACGCTACGGGTTGAACACCGCGGGCGAGCCCACCCAGGGCGGCGGCGCGGTGGCGCTGCTGGTGTCCGAGAAGCCGGATCTGCTCGCGCTGGACGTGGGGCTCAACGGCACGTGCAGCATGGACGTGTACGACTTCTGGCGGCCGCACGGGCGGCGCGAGGCGCTGGTGGACGGGCACTACTCCATCAACTGCTACCTGGAGGCGCTCTCGGGGGCGTACCGTGGCTGGCGCGAGCGCGCGCTGGAGAAGGAGGTGGTGCGCTGGGGTGACACGCTGCCGGGCGAGCAGCTCGCGCGCATCCTCTACCACGTGCCCTTCTGCAAGATGGCGCGCAAGGCGCACACCCAGTTGAGGCTGTGCGACCTGGAGGACGCGCCGGGGACGAGCACCTCTCCGGAGGCGCGCGAGGAGTCGGCGAAGTCCCAGGCCAGCTACAATGAGCAGGTGGCCTCCTCCCTGGTCCTCAACGCCCGGGTGGGCAACGTGTACACCGCCTCGCTGTACCTGGCGCTGGCGGGCCTGCTCCACGGCGAGGCCGCGGCGCTGGCCGGCAAGCGGGTGGGGCTGCTCTCCTACGGCAGCGGCTGCTGCGCGGAGTTCTTCTCCGGTGTGGTGGGTGAGGGCGCCGCGGCGCGGATGGCTCGCGCGGACGTGGACGGGGTGATGGCGGCGCGTGAGCGCATCACCATCGAGGAGTACGAGCGCATCATGGGGCTGCCCTCGGACACGCCGGAGCCGGTGGAGCCGGCCCCGGGCACCTTCCGTCTGGCGGAGATTCGCGACGGCCGGCGCAACTACGTCGGAGGGGCCTAGAGCCCGGCCACTCGGGCGGAGCTGGACACCGTGTACGCGAGGCCCAGCTCCTGCTGCGAGCGGGGTGGGGCGGTGAGCTCGAAGCGGACGATGCCGTCGTCGCTCACCAGGGCGGGGGCGGGCTTCGTCTGCTCCTCCAGTAGCCTCACCTCGACGGACTCCACCTCGGAGACGGGCATTCGCTCTTCGATGACGAGCCGCTCGGTGTGGCTACCGCTGTTGGAGAGGAAGAGCTTCACCTGGTGCGTGTGGGTACGCCGCCCCGTCAGCCGCTGCGTATCCTGCCACGAGTCCGCATGGCGGCCGACGCGCAGCGTGTCCTCGCTGCCGAAGCCCAGCTTCACGCGCTCGCCCAGGCCGGTGAACTCGAGCCGGGCGCGGCCCACGTAGCCGCTCGTGCGCACCAGGTCCACCGGGCCGGCCAGCAGCACGCAGGGCCCGCGGTTGTCGAAGCGCGCCACCCGATGAACCAGTGGTGAGTGCTCCGGGGTGCCGAGCAGCTCGGAGGTGGCCGGGGCGGTGAACTGGAACAGCGGCACCCGATGGGGCTCGCCGTCGGAGGGGAGCGTCATCCGGTGCGAGGCCCGCAGCGTCACCGCCTCACCGCCATCGTCCAGGCCCGGGAGCTCCTCGCTCTGGCGAGCTCCGCCCTCACCAGCCGTTTGCAGCTCCTCCTCCCGGATGGAGACCTCCACCACGTGCTTCTCCTGCTCGCTCTTGTCGCGCAGGCGAAGCCGGTCCTCCATCAGGCGGGGCGGCGAAGCGCCCAGGGTGGGGCGTGAGGTGGAGAAGAGCAACTCCACGTCCCTCCACTCCTCTTCGGTGCGTTGCCACACCACTGCCTCGCACTCGAGCGTCACGGATTCACTGCTCTCGGCCTTCGCGAGCGTGGCGCGGTAGGCCGGCCGCCACACGGCGCAGGGCACAAGGTACTTCACCCTCAGCGTGGCGGTGCCTCCCGTGGAGTGGTGTACCTCCAACTCCGCGGTGGTGCGGAGATCCGCCTCTGGCTCCTCGCTTCGGTCCAGCACCTCCCGCGCCTCGTCCAGCCGCTGACGCAGCGTCTCCACCCGTCGGCGCGCCTGGCGCAGCGCTTCCTCGGTGGTCGTCGTCTCCTGGCGTACCGTCTCCACCTGCTCCTTCCAGGACTCCGGCTTCGCGCGACCGGCTCCCACGGATTCGGAGATGGAGCGCAGCACGTCCTCTCGCGCCGCGTTCACCAGCTCCAACCGGGCCTGCAGCCGCAGCACCTCCGCCTGGGCGTGCCGTGACTCCTCCTCCAGCGCCTTCACGCGCCGGCCCGTCTCCGTCTTCCGCTCCCACTCTCCCTCTCGGGGCTTCGCCTTCCAGCTCCGACTCAGACGCGCCTGCGCCACGGTGCCGCCGGAGAGCTGAGCCTGCAGCGAGCGGTCCACCGCCAGCGGCGACAGTCCCTCCACGCGCACCCGCTGGGGTCCGGCGCTCAGCGTCACCTCTCCACCGCGCTCCACCAGCGCCCGGTCCTCGAGGACGGTGACTCTCACCACTGGGAGATGGATGGGGGTGCTCATCACGTCCTCCTGTTGCCACCCACGAGCATCTTGCTCGAGGGAATCCGTACCAGCCACGTCGCCTTCAGCTCCTGCGTCTCACCGGGCCGCAGCACCACCCTCCAGGCCCGCTCGCCCTCCGCTGCCACCTCATCGGGCAGCGGCTTGCGCGGGTGCCACGGCGGTATCACCTCGGCCTCCTCCACCTTTATCTCCCTCTCCGAGGGGGACACGGTGGGCATGCGCTCCCGCACCTCCACCATCGCCTCCCGCGGCGTGTGGTTGGCCAGCTCGAGTGCGATGTGATGGGTGAGCACGGAGGCACCGCCGAACATGCCGCTGGAGGCTTCGTCGAAGCGCGTGTTGCGAGACACCTTCAGGGACTCCTCGACACCCAGTCCCAGCCGCTGCGTGGCGCCGGGCGCGAGCGTGGGGAGGGGCGAGGTCATCAGGAACTCATCGCCGAGCGTGACATCCACCGGGCCGGCGAGCAGCGGATGGGGCGTGCGGTTCTCCACCTTCACGGTGCGGAAGGCCAGCGGCTCCACGGAGGGGACGCAGACGTACTCGGCGGTGAGCCCCACCTGCGCGGAGAGGACCGGCACGGTGTGCCACGAGCCATCCGAGGGAACGTCGGCACGCGCCTCCACGTCGAAGCGGTGGTCGAACTGCGGCGTGGACTGGCGCGGCGGCACGGCGCAGGGCGGCAGCGGCACGTGCCGGACGGAGTCCGCGGTACGCTCGTACCGGGCC
>QKJM01000931.1 GCA_003249315.1 Archangium sp. | reverse complement strand
CGACACCGGAATCCGACAGGTGGAGCGCGCCAGCCGCCGATCCGCCAGGTTGGAGAGGATGCGCAGGAACACCTTGCCACCGGTGAGCTGCTCGAGCAACGGCGCCACGCCCTCGGCCATGGTGTTGATGAGGTTGGCCCCCATGGCCTCCTGGGTGTCGATCACCAGGTGGACCACCAGCAGCGGCTCGCCCCGCGGGCCCTCCGGCGCCGGAAGCACCCGGACCTCCATGTCCCGGCACCCGCCTCCCCTCTTCACCATCGCCGGGTGGAAGCTGTTGGCCAGCGCGAGGATCTGCTCCTTCGCCGCCAGGATCTTCTTCGTCGCCTCGGTGGGATCGCCGTAGCGCGTCAGTTGCACCTGGCCGATCATGATGGGCTCGTCGGCCTCGGCGACGAAGCCTCCCGCCTCGCGGACGATCTTCGCGGCGAAGGACACCGCCGCCACCACCGAGGGCTCCTCCACCGCCATGGGCACCAGGTAGTCGCGCCCGTTGACCTGCAGGTTCAGTCCCAGACCCATCGGCAACGAGAACGTGCCCACCGCGTTCTCGATCATCTTGTTGGCCAGATCCGGCTCCAGCGCGCTCAGCCCCTCGAGCTGAGCCAGGTCGCTGTCGGACAGCTCCAGCATCTGCGCGAGCTTCTCGTGGCGCTCCTGCATCGAGAGCTTGTGGAAACCAGCCAGCCGGGACGTCACCATCTCAGACATGTCTTCTCCAACATACGGAGGCACCCGAGGCCAAACCTCTACAGCGCCGCGAGCCAATCCTTCAACTCCCCGGTGAGGACCCGGGGTTTCCGCCGCAGATCACCACAGCTCCGGCTGCCGGTGAGCACCAGGGCCTGATTCAGGCTGGTGAGGATGACGGAGAGCGCCTGCTCCGCCCCCTCCAGCCCCCCCGTCTGCTGGGCGCGGAAGAGCGGCAGGGCCATTCCCACCAGGTCCGCCCCGAGCGCCAGCGCCTTCGCCGCATCCAGCCCGGTACGCAGGCCGCCGGAAGCCACCAGCCGCACCTCCGGACCCACGGCCCGCCGCACCGTGGCGATCGCCGCGCCGGTGGGGATGCCCCAGCCGGAGAACTCGGCACCCACCTGAGCCTGCACGCCCGCGGCCCGGAGCTGCTCCACCCGCACCCACGAGGTGCCGCCCAGCCCCGACACATCCAGGTTGCGCACCCCCAGCTCCACCAGCCGGCGCGCCACCTCGGGACCGATGCCGCAGCCGGTCTCCTTCACCAACAGGCGCTCCCCGAAGGCCTTCACCAGCCCCTCCACCACCTGGTAGCCACCCCGGAAGTCCCGATCTCCCTCGGGCTGGGTGAGCTCCTGCCCCGCGTTGAGGTGCAGGGCGATGCCGTCCGCGTCGATCGCCTCCACCAGCCGCCGCACCCCGTCCACCCCCATCCCCACCGCCTGGTACAGCCCGATGTTGCCCAGCAACGGCAGGGTGGGCGCCACCTCGCGCACCTCGAAGCTGGCCGCCCGCGACGGATCCTCCGCCATGGCCCGCTGACTGCCCACGCCAAAGGCCAGCCCATGGCGCTCGGCCAGCGTGGCCAGATCCCGGTTCACCACCCCCGCCCGCTCCGTCCCCCCGGTCATGCCGGTGATCAGCAACGGGTAGCGCAGCCGCTTGCCCAGGAACTCCGTGGAGGGATCCACTTCCTCCACGGCCAGCTCGGGCATCGCACAATGCACCAGACGCACGCACTCCAGCAGCGTGCTGTTCTGGGCAGGCTCCACCTCCCCCGTGGCACACAGATCCAGGTGGGCGTCCTTCCGCTTCGCCGTCGTCTCCTCACCCATGACGTCCCGACTCATTCCGCTGGCGTTGAAATCCCGGAAAAACCAAAAAATGTGAACAGTGTCCGATAACCATCAGTTCCCTAGCAAGTAGGGCTGCCGGGCGCAAGCGAGGGCTCCTGGAGAGGATGGGGGAGCAGTGCGCGTGGACACCCGGGCACCCAGGGGGTAGGAGGGCGGCCGTGAGCGCTTCCCCGACGGACAAGGTGGTCATCTTCCTGCATAGCGGCGATTACGATCGCGTACACCAGGGGTTGGCCATCGCGGCGGCGGCGGTGGCCGCTGGCCGGCGGGCGGAAGTGTACCTCTTCTGGTGGGCGCTGGAGCGCTTTCTGGAGGGGAGGCTGGACGAGCCGGACTTCACCCCGGAGCGGGAGGACGTGGCGGACCGCTTCGAGACGCGGAGGATTCCGACCCTGCGCGAACTGCTGGGGCACCTGCGCGAGTCCGAGCTATGTACGGTGCAGGGGTGTACGGGCTCTCTGGGAGCGCTGGGGGCCGAGCCCCTGGCCAGCAAGGGAGCCGTCGACGGCTGGGTCGGCTGGAGCGCCATCCTCCAGAGGACCGCGGGCGTGGTGGACCGCTTCTACCTCTGAGCCGATTCGTTTGACGCGTCCCGTCGCCTGCTTACTTTTTCCATGCCCTCATCATCGAGGGAAGGGAAAGGCAAGGACACGTCATGAGTGCTGGCTGGAGTCAGGGTACGTCAACGTCTCGGGAAGGCCCGGGCCTGCGCGGGAGCGGCTGGGGTCATCGGCTCGGCAACGCGCTGAAGACGACGGTGCTGCTGGCCGGTCTCACGGCGCTGATGTTGTTCGTGGGGCAGCGGCTGGGAGGCACGCAGGGGCTCATCATCGCGGGCTTCTTCGTCATCATCATGAACTTCGGCTCGTACTGGTTCAGCGACCGGATCGCGCTGGCCATGCACGGGGCGAAGGAGCTGCCGCGCCAGCAGGCGCCGGGGCTGCACGAGATGGTGGAGCGGCTGGCGGCGCGGGCCAACATGCCCAAGCCGAGGGTGTACCTGCTGCCCACCCACACGCCCAATGCGTTCGCCACCGGGCGCAATCCATCGCACGCGGCGGTGGCGGTGACGAGCGGGTTGATGGAGATATTGGACCGGCGTGAGCTGGAGGGGGTGCTGGCGCACGAGCTGGCGCACGTGAAGAACCGGGACACGCTGATTGGGACGGTGGCGGCCACGCTGGCGGGCGTCATCAGCTACGCGGCGCAGATGCTCTTCTGGTTTGGCGGCTCCCTGCTCAGTCGGAATGACGACGACGAGGGTGGGCTGGGCCACGCGCTGGGAAACCTGGGCGTGCTGCTGGTGGCGCCGATCGCGGCCACGCTGTTGCAGCTCGCGGTGAGCCGCTCGCGCGAGTACGGCGCGGACGCGACCGGCGCGGAGCTGTGCGGAGACCCGAATGCCCTGGCGAGCGCGCTGCTGAAGCTGGAGCGCGGGGTGCAGTTGATGCCCTACGACCGGGCGCCAGCCACCTCGCACCTGTTCATCGTCAACCCGCTGTCGGGTGGCGTGGTGGCGGCCCTGTTCTCCACCCATCCGCCCATCCCCGAGCGGGTGCGCCGACTGCACGAGATGGGTTCTCGCATGAGCCCTCGCGGCTGGAATACCGGCGCTTCCTGGGCGTAGGCGCGAAGTGAGCCCCGACGGGCATGGAGCCCGTCAGGGCT
>QKJM01000830.1 GCA_003249315.1 Archangium sp. | reverse complement strand
CGGCTCGCTGGAAGTGCGGGGAGGGGCGGCGTGAGCGAGACACAGGTGCGGACGCTGGGGGAGCGCCAGGAGTTTCAGCCGCTGCTGGCGGTGAATGGGCTGAAGGTGGCCTATGGGGCCATCCAGGCGCTCAAGGGCGTGTCCCTCACGGTGGGCAAGGGCGAGGTGGTGGCGCTGATTGGAGCCAACGGCGCGGGCAAGACGAGCACGCTGCGCGCGGTGAGCGGGATGCTGAGGCCGACGGGAGGGCGGATTGCCCTCGGCGGCGAGGACATCACCGGGGCGAAGGCGCACCACCTGGTGCCGAAGGGGATGGCGCACGCGCCCGAGGGGCGAGGCGTCTTCCCGAACCTGACGGTGCTGGAGAACCTGGAGCTGGGTGCCTACCTGCGCAAGGACGCGGACGGCGTGGCGGCGGACATGGAGAAGAGCTACGCGCTCTTTCCCAAGCTGAAGGAGCGGCGCAAGCAGCTCGCGGGGACGCTGTCGGGAGGCGAGCAGCAGATGCTGGCGATCGCTCGGGCTCTGCTGAGCCGACCGAAGCTGTTGCTGCTGGACGAGCCGTCGCTGGGGCTGGCGCCGCAGGTGACGCAGAGCATCTTCCGCAACCTGCGTGAGGTGAACGCGGCGGGGGTGAGCATCCTGCTAGTGGAGCAGAACGCGCACCTGGCGCTGAACTTCGCCCACTACGGCTACGTGCTGGAGACGGGCGAGGTGGTGATGGAGGGACCGGGCAAGGTGCTGCTGGAGAGCCCGGAGATTCGGAAGGCCTACCTCGGCGAGTAGGGTGAAGGAACGGCTCCGGGTGCTCAGGGAAGGAGCACGCGGAGCCCCACACCGCCGGGACCGATGGAGAGCGAGGCGGAGCCGGGGCCCGGCTTCTCGGCGGGCGCCTCGGGGCGGTCGATGAACCACAGGGCCGCGCCCGCACCGACGAGGGCGGCACCCACTCCGGCGCTCACGCCCGAGAGCGTGCGCTGGGTGCCGACCTGCTGGCGCAGTTGCTGGAGCTCGGTGATGAGCTCATCCTTGGGCAGTGGGAGATCGCTGCCTTCGGGGCGCTCGGCATTGGCGTAGAGGGTGTTGAAGCGGTTGGCCGCGCTGTTGGATTGGATGCCGAAGAAGACGGCGAGCCCCGCGGCGACGACGCCCGCACCCGCGGAGGCGTAGGCCACCGGCGTCATCCAGGTGCGCTCGGTGCGAGGCAGCGACTGGGCGGGCTTGCTCTCGGAGGAGGGGAGCACCGGCGGGGTCAGAACGGGCTGCTGGGCATCGGCCTGGGCCTCGGGGAGAGTGGGCTGCGCGGCGGTCGGCGGGGCCGTGGCGAGAACAGGCGGAGGTGGAGGTGGCTCGGGCTGCGCCACGAGCGGGGCGAGCTTCACGGGGGCAATGGAGAGCTGCTCACGCAGGCGGGTGATGGCGGTACGGACGGTGTCGGTGACGGGCTTGCCACGGCTGCGGAGCTGGATGCTCTTCTGATCCACCAGCTCACCGCTGGCGTTCACCACCACCGCGTTGACGCGGGTGCGTGAGCCGGGCTGGACTGCGATGAGCACTGCGCGCGCGGCCTGGGTGGCGGTGGCGAGCTTGCCGAGGCATTCGTAGCTGCTCTTGAGGCTCGTGGCGCCCCAGGGGAACTTGGAGCCCTTGATGCGCAGACAGGAGTCGCCCTTGACTTCCGCGACGAGGAAGTCATGCACCTGGGTGGAGGGCACGAGCTGGGCGTCGCCGCGGGCGACCTCCGTGGCGCAGAGGGTCTGGAATTCCTCGACCTGGGCCTTGGATTTGACGCCGACGATGACGCATGGGTGCAGGGCGACGAGATCCGAGGGCTGCGCCCGTGCGGCAGGGGAGAGGAGCACCGCGAGCGTAAGGAGCAGTTGGGGCCGTGAGAAGATGAAGCGAAGCACGGTGAAAACCCCGTGGAGGAAGTGGCGTGAAGAGTCTCGCCGAGAAGCGCCTCAGGAGCCAGCAGCCGAGGGGCCATGAGCTTCCGCGAGTGGGAAGTGCATGGTATCCACCGTGTTCGGGCCGTCAAATGGGTTTACGTGAGGTCGTCGTGATGCTTCGCAAGATTCTAGCCACGGTGGTGGTGCTGAGCGCACTCACAGGTTGTACCGACCTGCCGCTCAAGTGCGCCCAAGACTCGGACTGTGGTTCCGAGGGGACGTGTCGGGCAGGCATGTGCTTCTTCGACGCACCCACGGTGGTGGAGCCCGGCTCCTGCAGCCCGGGGTGCGCGCCATACGATGTGTGTACGAAGGACTCGGCGGGTGGGTTCGAGTGTGTGGCGAGGTACTCGGAGCTGAAGTTCGTGGCGCCGACCAACGGCAGCACGGTGGATGGGGGCACGGTGTCGGTGCAGGCGCAGCTCGTGCCGAAGCCGGGGGTTGCCGCGGACTACCCGGACCGGCTCGACTACCGGGTGGTGCGGAGCGACGGAGGGACGGCCGTGGGCTCGGTGGTGGCTACGGGGGCTGCGAGTGGGACCTATTCCGCCGAGTGGACGCCTCCAGCCGAGGACGGCGTGTTCGAGCTGTCGGCCGCCTACCCGGCGGACGGAGGGCCGAGCGCGAACGTGCAGGTGACGGTGGACAAGGCGCCGCCCGCGCTGACCGTGGTGGTGCCCGCCGCGGAGCTGCAGCAGGTGGATGGTGGGTTCACCTATATGGATCCGGGTGCGGTGTCTTCGTCCTGGCGCAGGGATCAGACGGTCAGGGTGGAAGTGAAGTCGGACTCGGCGGATGTGGACCCGAGCAGCTTGAGTGTGGTGGTGCGTGGATTCGCCGGAGGGGCGGATGTGACGGACCTGAGCCTCGCGCAGGCGACTCCGTGTGACACGGCCTCCTGCTGGAGCGTCGATGTGCCGCTGTGGCGGCCTGGACTGCCGGCGTTCCGTGGCAGCTTCGGCGTCGAGGTGACGGCGAAGGATCTCGTGGGCAACCAGGCTCAGGCCTCGGGCGACATTTCGGTGACTCGCTGGAAGTGGGCGTTCAACGGGAGCGCCGGCGCCATCAAGGCTACGCCCGCCATCGGTCAGATGGGGACCGTCTACTTTGGGACGAGTGCCTCCAACGGCAAGGTGTTCGCGCTCAATCCCGAGGGGACGATGAGGTGGGAGAAACAGTTGGGTGATGTGGTGGGGAGCCCGGCTGTGGGCGCTTTCTCCTCGGGTTCTGAATTGCTGTACGTCGGTGCCAATAACAGCGGTACTGGGGTTCTGTATGCGCTGGGGGTCAATGGGAGCGAGGTGTTGAGGTGTCCTGGAGCAGGTGCGGCTGGTGAGATTTCAGCGTCCATCGCCATCTCGAACGTACAATATCCAGGAGAGAGCGCTCCCCTTGAAACTGCCGTTGCGCTTGGGAATGGTGACGCTCTGTATTTCCTTCGACCGAGCGCAACAACTGCTTCTCGCCAGTGCAACAGCATTTTCGTGAGTGATACCGGTCAACTGGGCGCAAGCATCATTGCAAAGGGCTCGGATATCTATCTTGGTTC
>QKJM01000154.1 GCA_003249315.1 Archangium sp. | reverse complement strand
TGCGCTGGAAGAGCCGCACGGCCAGTTCATCCTCGAGGCCCGTGATGGCGCGGCTCACCGTCGAGCGCGGAACGCCAAGGCGCTCCGCCGCCACGGAGAAGCTGTTCGTCTCGAACACCGCCACGAAGACCCGAAGACGATTCAGATCGATTGATGCCATTGCTCGACACAGAATGCATGTTGATGCATTCCAGTCAATCACCCACGGGCCTTCATCCCTGATGGGGCGAGGTTCCTCAACGCGCTATCGTCCCTCATGAAGATATGGGTAGATGGACCCATGTTCATCACCCTCACCTCGATTCGACTGAGGAGTCTCTGGGGCTTCTTCCGGCTGAGCTGGCATGGACTCCGTATCACCCTGCAGATGCGGCGCCTGCCGGGCTTCGTCTCGATGCGCAACACGGGCTGGGGCTACCTCCACTATACGGCGAGCGCCTGGAGGAGCGAGGAGGAGCTGAAGCAGTTCGCCCGTTCGGGCGCGCACCTGGAGGCCATGAAGCAGACGCGGCAACTCGCCTTCGAGCTGCGCACGTACACCTACGAAGGAGAGAGCCTGCCCGTGTGGAGCGAGGTCCGGCGGTTGCTCCTCGAGAAGGGCAAGGTGCTGAACCTCGACTGAGACCGACCCGAGCTACCTCGGCGCCACGTGTTCCGTCTGGAGATGGACGACGGGCAGGGTGAAGTAGAAGGTGCTGCCCTCTCCCGGCTGGCTCTCGGCCCAGATTCGCCCCCCATGCGCCTCCACGATGCTCTTGCAGATGGAGAGCCCCAGCCCGATGCCGCGCCGGTCCGCCCGCTCCGCCTGCCAGAAGCGCTCGAAGAGGCGGGACTGTTCCTCCCGAGAGATGCCGGGCCCCGTGTCCCTCACCGCGAAGCACACCTCGTCCCCCTTCTGCTCCACCGAGAGGGTGATGTGCCCTCCCTCCGGGGTGAACTTGATGGCGTTGCCGATCAGGTTGGAGAAGATCTGAACCACCCGGTCACGGTCGGCGTCCACCTCGATCAGGTCGGCGTCGGCCCTCAACTCCGCCCGGAGCTCGTGGTGGGTCATCGACGTCATCGGGCGGAGCACGTCGAGCGCATCGGCGATGAGCCCCGCCACCGAATGGTGACCCTTCCTCAGGGAGAGCCGCCCCGCCTCGAGCCGGGTCACGTCGAGCAGGTCATCGATGAGCCGGCCCATCCGCTGCGCCGCGCTGGTGAGCAACGCGAGGGCCTTCTCCATCCGAGAACCCGCCGCCTCCGTCGATAGCAGCCGCTGGAGCTGGGCGATCGTCAGCGTGATGGTGCTCAGCGGGTTGCGCAGATCATGGGACACGATGGCGAGGACGTGCTCCCTGTCCTGGATGGCCTCGCGGAGCGCGGCCTCCGTCTCGCGCAGGGGGGTGATCTCCTCGAGGATGGCCACCCCGCTGGTGACGCGACCCTCGACGTCCCGGATGGGGGTGGCGCTCTTCAGGATGAGAGCCATGCTGCCGTCCGGGCGCCGGACCAGGAACTCCTCCTTCTCGATGCTCTCCCCACTCTTCATGAGGCGGCTGAAGGGCTGCTCCTCACGGGTGAGGGGCGTGCCGTCCGGATGGTGGAGCAGCTCGAGATACTGTCGAGACCCCAGCTCAGGCACGAGGTGGGTGCCGAATATCTCCTCCGCTCTCCGGTTGAAGAAGATGCCCCCCGAGGGCAGGCGGACGATGACCCCGATGGGGGCGGTGTCGATGATGACCTGGAGCCAGTTCACCTGGCTCAGCAGTCGAGTGCTCTCCTCCCGGACCTGCATGCACTCGGTGATGTCGATGCCTGTCCCGACGACATAGCGGACCTGCCCGTCCGGCTCGCGGAGGACATCGTGGGACCAGGAGATCCGCCGCCTCCTCCCGTCCCGGGTCCTCCAGGAGTTCTCGAACCGGCTCCGTGGTCCACCAGCGGCCAGCGCGTCGAACGTCCTCCTGACTCCCTCGAGCTCTTCCGCGTACAGGACCTTCGTCTGGAAGCGCTCGCCGCGAACCTCCTCCAACGAATAGCCCGTCATCTCCTGGCAGGCCTTGTTCCACCAGACGACGCGCCCCTCGCGATCGACCACCACGACCAGCGCGCCGATCGCCTCCAGCAACGAGAAGTCCAGGTCTCCACCCATGAATGAATCCATTGAATGAATCCATCGTGTCGGACTCCCCGTGGGAGAACACCCGACCCGCTGCCAGGGAGGAAGCTCGTCGCCCAATGACGACCCCCCGGAATACATTCATTCAACAGTCGGACGCCCGCGAGTCATCGACGGGGAGGTGGTGACACACCCCTTCGCCGGACGCTCCGGGGGCAAGGAGGAGACCGTTGCCCCCGGCCGTATGCTAGCGACCGCCCGCGAGCCGCTCGGCCAGATCCATCACGCTCGCCGAGGTGTTCACCCCATCGAGCTGATCAATCTCCACCAGGCCGGTGGGGCTGGTGACGTTCACCTCGGTGAGCCAGTCGCCGATGACGTCGATGCCCACCAGGTACAGGCCGCGCTCCTTCAGCACGGGCTCGAGCCGGGCGCAGATATCGCGCTCGCGCGGGGTGAGCTCCGTCTTCACCGCCTTGCCGCCCGCCGCCATGTTGCCGCGGTGGTCGTCCTGCGAGGGCACGCGCAGCACCGAGCCCACGGGCTTGCCGTCCACCAGGATGATGCGCTTGTCCCCCTCGCGGCTCTCCGGCAGGTACGCCTGGGCGACGATCGCCTTCCGCCCCCCCAGCGTCATCACCTCCAGCAGCGAGCGCATGTTCCGGTCTCCCGGCCGCAGGAAGACGATGCCCTGGCCTCCGAAGCCCTCCACCGGCTTGAGGATGGTGCCCTGCTCATGTCGCGTCACGAAGTCCGCCAGCAGCGGCATGTCGCGGGCGATGAGCGTCTCGGGCATCAGGTCCGGGAAGTTCAGGCCGAAGAGCTTCTCGTTGGCGTCCCGAAGGCTGGCGGGCCGGTTGACGAAGAGGGGGGCGCGCTCGCCGCCGCACAGCTCGACGAGCTGCGTGGCCTGGAGGAAGTCCGCGTCGACGGGCGGATCCTTCCTCATGAAGAGCACGTCGAGGCTGGAGATGGGGCGCACCTCCTCGTCCAGCACGTCGAAGTGGTGGCCGGGCTCGCGGCGCACGTTCACCGTGCGCATGCGGGCCTCCGCTCGGGTGCCACCGAAGCGCAGCCACGGCTGCTCGAAGTAGCGCACTCGATGGCCTCTCCTCCGGGCTTCGAGCATCATCGCGAAGGTGGAGTCGTGGTCCACCCGCACCGACTCGAGCGGGTCCATGAGAAAGCCGAGGGTGAGCGCGGCCATGTGCGGGGTGTCTCCTGGAAAGGGGGGGATGATTCCTCCCGTGAGTAATCTGGCAGATGCCCTGGATGCAACGAATGCCTCCTCGGCGGGCGAGGACCCGGCCTTTTCGGGGTGCTTCCCGTTGATTCCACCCCCCGGGTTCATCGACGCTCGCCCACATGCCCCTCGCCAGAGCGGACATGCCGAGCGAC
>QKJM01000077.1 GCA_003249315.1 Archangium sp. | reverse complement strand
CCTGCCTCAGCAGGAAGCGCGAGGCCGCCCCGCCCGTTGCTGTGTCCGCCAGCGGCACGAAGGGGCTCTGCGCCACCCCCACGATGATGAGCGGCAGCATCACTCCCAGCATCGCCGCCCACACCGCGCCTCCTCGCAGCTTCGACTCCGTCTCCCGCGCCGTGGGCTCCAGCATCCGCCCCGTGAGGAAGAAGTACTCCAGCCCGTGGATGCCCGCGCTCAGCACCACCCCCCATACCGGCCACACCAGGTACACCGCCACCACCGCCGCGTGCCCCAGCACGTACAGCCGCCTCGGGCCGCTCGTCCCCGTGGCCCCGCGCAGCGTCCCCGCCAGCAGCCCCGCGAACCCCACCCACACCGCCAGCAGCACCCATGTCAGCGCGTGCGGCAGCGCCCCCGCCTCCGCCTGCCCCACGTTCACCAGCGGGAAGTCCCCCGGCGCCCCCGACACCGGCACCGCCAGCGTCCGCACCATCAACAGCACCAGCGCCAGCGGCACGAAAATCCGCTGCAGCTTGCGCTCGGTGTCCGACAGCGAGGGCACTCCCGCCGACCGCGCCTTCAGCCCGTGCAGCGCCCACAGCCCCTTCACCTGCGACAGCGTGTGGTGCGCCGCCAGCACGTGGATGCCCGCCGCCACCAGCAGGTTCAGCCTCGGCGCGTACTCCCCCGCGTACCACAGCAGCGTGAAGCACCCCGTGAACACCGCCGCCGAGCCCCCCACCAGCAGCCGCTTCTGCGAGGGCGTGGTGTGCAGCAACTCCCGCTTCACCCCCACCAGCAGGAAGCTCAGGATGACGTGCGTGCCGTTGAAGAAGATGTACTGCGACGCCCACCTCCCCAGCGCCCGCGAGTACCCGTCCACCCCCTCTCCCGTCTCCCACGCCAGCCACGCCGAGAAGAGCGTGAGCAGCGCCGGCAACAGCAGCAGACTTACGTCCACTCGCGAGGAGAAGAGCCACAGCCCTTCGAAACGGACGGACGCGGCCGGAGCCGCCGACGGAGAGAGCGCAGGAGCGGGAGATGACATGCCGCGCCCAGTATAGGACGCTTGCTACCCAGGCTCCGAGCCCGTCCGGCCGCCCGGCCGTCGAGCGCTGGACTCGGGCCCGTTCATTCCCTCTGGACTCCGCCCCCTCGCTCGTAAGATGCGCCTCGTCATGCGCATCCGTTCCTTGCTGATCCCCGCCCTCCTGCTCGCCCTCGGTGGCTGTGCGACTTCTCGTACCCCCGTTCGCGCCGAGTCTCCGGCTCCCGTCGAGGCTCCTGCTTCCGTCGAGGCTCCTGCTTCCGTCGAGGCTCCTGCTCCGGACTCCTCTGCCTCTTCTTCCCCCGAGAAGACGGCGGAAATCCCTCACCCCAGCCCTCTCCCAGAGGGAGAGGGGGCATACACGGAGGCCGACGCGGATTCGCTCTTCGCTCGCGGCGTCGAGGCCCTCAAGGCTCGTGATGCCCAGGCCGCCGTCTCCGCCCTCTCCTCCTGCTCCCGCGTCGCCCCCTCCCGCGTCGATTGCCACTGGGAGCTCGGCTGGGCCTTCTCCCTCCTCAACCGCTGGTCCGATGCCCTCGCCTCGTGGACTCTCGTCCAGGAGCTCGACCCCGAGCATGAGAACCTCGAGGACGCCCTCTCCCAGGCCCGCGGTCAGGTCGCTCTCCAGGAGAAGCTCGCCGCGAGTGGCTCGTCCTCGAGTCGCCCCCCTCCTCCCCAGGACGCTCGCGTCCGCATCCGCGCCGTCGGCGACGTGATGCTCGGCACCGACTTCCCCGAGGGCCTGCTTCCCCCTGATGACGGCGCCTCCAGCCTCGCCTCCGTCTATGGCCTGCTGCGCGACGCGGACCTCACCTTCATCAACCTCGAGGGCCCCCTCTGCGACAGCGGCACGACGAACAAGTGCCGCCGCAGCCGCGCCTGCTACGCCTTCCGCTCCCCCACCTCCTACGGCCAGTACCTGAAGGAGGCTGGCGTGGACCTCGCCTCCACCGCCAACAACCACTCCGGGGACTTCGGCGAGCAGTGCCGCCGCGAGACCGAGGCCGCCCTCGACACGCTCGGCATCGCCTGGAGCGGCCCCCCGGGTAGCATCGCCACCGTCGAGCGCAACGGCCTGCGCATCGGCCTGGTCGCCTTCCACACCTCGCCCGCCTGCAACCACCTCAACAACACCGAGACCGCCACCGCGCTGGTGCGCGCGGCGAAGCAGTCGCATGACCTGGTGCTCGTCTCCTTCCACGGCGGCGCCGAGGGCTCCAAGGCCCTCAACATCCCCCTCGGCTCCGAGCAGTTCTACGGAGAGGACCGTGGCGACCTGCGCCTCTTCACCCACGAGATGATTGATGCGGGGGCGGACCTGGTGCTCGGCCACGGGCCCCACGTGGTGCGCGCGATGGAGTTCTACAAGGAGCGCCTCATCGTCTACTCCATGGGCAACTTCGCCACCTATGGCTCCTTCAACCTGCGCGGCCCCCAGGGGCTGGGCATGGTGGTGGAGGTGGAGCTGGATTCACAGGGCCGCTTCCACGCCGGCCGCATCCTCCCCACGAAGCAGGAGGGCAAGGGGATTCCGGTGCCGGATTCCTCCGGCGCGGTGATTCCGCTCGTGCGGCGGCTCACCCGTGAGGACTTCCCCGATACCGGGGCCCTCGTGTCCGCGGACGGTGTCATCTCCTCGCCCGAGGTTCCCGTCGCCACGGGCTCGCGGTAGTTCCGCGGTCTCGTGGGTGCCCCAATCGCTCCGCGGCGTGTGTGCAGGTGCCTACCGAGCGCGGCGCTCGCGGGCGCGTTACAAGGGAGGCGCCGTGGCCTCCCTCCGTCTTCCCCGACTCTCCTCGCTCCGAGCCTTCTCCCATCGCGACTTCGCGCTGGTGTGGCTCGGGGCGCTCGTGTCCAACATCGGCACCTGGATGGAGACGCTCGCGATGGGCGTCTTCGTCACCCAGGTGACGGGCCGCGCCGAGTGGACCGGAGGCATCGCCGCCCTCACCTACCTGCCCTCCATGGTGCTCTCGCCCCTCGGCGGCGCGCTGGCGGACCGGTTCGATCGGCGCGTCTACCTGGCCGTGGGCACCCTGGTGCAGACGTTGCTGGCCGGTACGCTCACCGTGCTCGCCTTCACCGGACAGCTCACCGTTCCCGCCGTCGCCGTCATCTCCTTCCTCAACGGCTGCACCACCACCCTCATCATGCCCGCCTTCGCCGCCCTCATCACCGAGGTCGTCCCCCCGGCGGATCTGCATAGCGCCTTCAGCCTCAACTCGGCGCAGTTCAACCTCGGCCGCATCATCGGGCCCGCGCTCGCCGCCGGGGTGCTCGCCACCGGAGGCCCCTCGTGGGCTCTGCTCGTCAACACCCTCTCCTTCGTCGCGGTGCTGGTGGCGCTCTCTCGCGTGCGCGGGGTGGTGCGCACGGAGGCTCCCGAGCGTGAGCGGCTCTGGGCCGGCATCCTCCGCGGCGTGCGCGTGGTCCGGCGGGACGGGGGTATCTCCCTGGCCCTCTGGGGCACCTTCGC
>QKJM01000064.1 GCA_003249315.1 Archangium sp. | reverse complement strand
GACGGCGAGCCCGTCTCCTTGCTGATAGGGAATGTACAGGGTGGAGCCGTCCTGGCTGAATGTGCCGAACATGGGCGGGCCGCCGAGGGACACGCCTCGCTCGGGCACCATGGAGAGTGTCTCTGGCTCGAGGAAGTGTACCGTGTGACTCGCGAGCGAACTCACCCACACCGTGCCGTCCGTGGGAGACACGGTGAGGGCATAGGGCTCGTGTCGGGGGGCGAGGGCGGAGCCGGCGTTGGCGGCCACCTTCACCCGGGTGACGGGGTAGCCCTCTGCATTCAATTGCACCACGGCGACCTCGTCCGAGAAGCAGGCCACGTAGGCTCGCGTCTCGTCCGGGGAGAGGCGCACCGCATGGGGGGCGGGGCACACCTCCACCATCGCCTTGCGAGTCATGGAGTCCGCGTCGAGGATGGCCAGGCGCGCATCCATCTCTCTCTCGTCGGTGACGCCGCGGCGGGCCGCGTCGGCGATCTTCAGCAAGTCGAAGTGCGTCTGGTAGAGGGTGCGTCCGTCGGCGCTGGCGAAGAGGTCTCCCGGGTTGCGGTCCACGCGCACCGAGCCCACCATGCGGTGGGTGCGCGCGTCCAGCTTGAGGCAGTAGCCGTCCGCGGTGCCGGTGCCGTGGGCGCCGTGAGGCCCCGAGCCTCCGCCGGGCACATAGTAGGAGAGGCCCACGTAGTAGAAGTCCCCCCGCGGCGAGAAGGCGGCATGGTGCGGCCCCTCCAACTCCACGGGGTTGAGGCCCACGGGCACGCGGGCCAGCTCGCCCCACTCCGGCGAGCCGGGCGAGTCCAGGGGCAGGAGGCTCACCGTGTCGTCCAGGCTGTTGGTGACGACGATGAGCCCGTCGCCGATGTCTGGCATTGCCGACCGCGCGGGCCAGGGTTGCTCCAGCCCATACGTGAGAGGAGGCACCTCGTCCGCGGTGCCGTGGCAGGCGCAGAGGGCCAGGGAGGAGAGCAGAGCGGGCCAGGCGCGGCTCATGGGGCCTCCCGGACGAAGGTGAGGGGCGTGGCGAGGCGGTAGGGGCCCTCGGTGACACGGTTCTGCGCGAGGTAGGCGCTGGTCACCTGGAGGGAGAGCGTCTTGCCGGCGTGACTGGACAGCTCATTCCACGTCAGCGGGTCCACCCGCCAGACCAGCTCCGAGGTGAGGAACTGGGCCACGGGGCAGGCGCTGCCCGGCGCGGAGATTTCCACCCAGTAGAGGTCGCCGGTGTAGGGCGGCAGGTGGGCGTGGGCGGAGGGGATGAGCAGCTCGCCGAGCCACGAGGCCCAGGCGCGCTCGCGGCGGGGAGTGGCCTCGAGCGAGGGCGTACCGCGCTCCGGGTGCTGGAGGGAGGCGCGCAGGGGGGAGCTCCACTCCAAGACGGGCGGAGCGGCGTCGGCCGGGTAGCGGGTGCCCTCGGAGGGGGCGATGAGGGTGACGGCGCGGGAGGAATCCGTGGGGAGACCCTTCACATCCACCATGGTGCGCCAGGCCTCGTCCGTGGCGTCGCCGCCGTAGAGGGGCTCTCCGCAGTCGGGGGACTCCGTCTCACAGGCTGTCGTTGCCAGCAGCAGCGAGGCCCCGAGGGCAATCCATTTCATGTTCATCTCCTTCGTCTCTCCAGGTGGCGCCGGCGCGAGGGGAGGAGCGCGGCGAGCGGAAGCAGCCAGGTGGCGAGTCCTTCTCCGGTGGCCGCGCAGCTCTTCGGCGCGGGGGCCGGAGGGGGAGGCGCTTCGGGAGTGCCGGCGTCCGGGGGCGGGCCGTTGGGGTAGGGGTTGGCGCCCAGCGAGGGGGCGAACTGGGGCCAGCGTGGCTCGCAGATTTCACGAGTGGGGGTGCCGACGGGGCAGGAGAGGGTGCCCTGAATCTCCTCGAGGGAGAAGAGGGGCTCCCACGTCTCGCCCTCGTCGAGGGTGCGCGCGAGGGCCCAGCCGTGGACCCAGGTGGAGCCGCAGACGAGGAGGGCGTCTCCCTCGCGGTGGACGCACGCGTTGCCTTCAGGGAAGGGCAGGAAGGAGGTGGGGGTGTCCTCTCGCACGCGGTAGAGGCGGGTGGGGGTGGCGGCCCAGAGGGTGAGGCCGTCCGCGGAGGTCTCGCTGTTGACGAGGAGCTCGTCGAGCTGGAGCACGGGCTGGAGGGTGTGGCCACCGTCGTGACTCTCCAGCAGCCAGGTGTAGCCCTGGGAGGAGGCGCGCACCCAGAGGTGCTCGGGGTCGCCCTCGGCCACCTGGAGGACGGCGAGGTTGTAGGGCTCGGTGAGGGTGGGCAGGGGTTGGGGCAGCTCCGTCCAGGAGGCGCCCTCGTCGTCGCTGCGGAAGAGGGAGAGGCCGGTGGCGGTGGTGGCGGAGACGTAGAGGCGGCGCGGATCCGACGGGGCCACGCTCACGGCGGAGAAGCGGGCGTCCGTGCGCTGCAGGGAGGTGGCGGTGAAGGTGTCGCCGCCATCATCCGAGCGGTAGAGGGCATTGGGGAACGTGGGTCGACCGGTGCTCACCCACACGCGCGCCTCGTTGGAAGGGAGCGAGGCCACATGGGTGGGCCAGAGTCCCTGGGAGGAGAAGAATTCATGGGTCTGCCAGGAGCAGCCGCCATCGCTCGAGCGCAGGAGGGAGGTGCCGCTGGCGGCGAGCAACTGGCCATTGGACTGCCAGAGGTAGGACTGGGGGGACCAGTTGTAGCCCATGGCCTGGGGGCACACCCAGCGCCAGCTCCTTCCTCCGTCGCGCGATACCACGGCGCCGAAGGTGGCGCCGACGAAGAGGTCCTCGGGGTGCTCGGTGCGCACGGTGACGCTGGTGGTCTCCGGCAGGCCGGCGTGCGCGAGGGCGGTGGAGGTCGGCATCGCGAGTGAGGCGAGCAGCAATCGGTAGCGGAGTGGGAGTCTCATGGGAGCGGGGCCGTACGATAGACGGAGAAGGGGGAGGCGGCATACCCGCGAGGGGAGTCGAATCCGCTCGGGACGGTGTGCCAGGATGCGGCGGCGGAGTGATGACAAGGGGAAGGCTCTCATGAAATGGACACGTGGAGTGAGCGCAGTGCTGGTGGCGAGTGGCCTGGCGTTCCTGGGTTGTTCGGAGGAGCCGAAGCTCCTGGAGGAAAAGGGAGACTGGGCGGACGAGGGGCGCCGGGCGGTGTGTGAGTACGTGGAGGGCGAGACGTGCGGAGATCCGAGCAACTTCAGCTACACGGGGTGTGACGTGGCCTCGCTGGGGAGCGTTCCGGCGGACGGGCTCTATACGGTGCTGTACCGGACCGACTCCACGGTGTTCTATTTCCAGCCGGGAGTCTTCCGGCTGTCGGGGGACGGGAGCCTCGACGTGTACCGGGGCCTCGGGCCGGAGAAGCAGATGGGCGCCGACTCTTTCTTTCTGTCCAATACACGACAGTCGGGCGTGCGCAGCTACCGGTACTCCCTGGCGGGCTGCAGGGCGGAGGCGGGGCGGGTGTACGGGTGCTACGTGAACTGCCGGGACGGGCAGGTGTTGAGCCGGGGCACCTTCGAGGCGGTGAAGTGGG
>QKJM01000562.1 GCA_003249315.1 Archangium sp. | reverse complement strand
ATGGCTCGGTAGTCCTCGAAGTCCGGATAGGTGCTGGGGCCCCGGCCCCACTCCCGGATGGACGTGAAGACCCGCACGAGCCGGTCCTGGTCGGCCACGTGGGGAATCGGCCGGAAGAAGGCGGCGTTCACGACGCTGAACGCCACCGTGGAAACGGCGATCGCCAGGGAGAGGGAGAAGACCGCCGTCAGAACGAACCCGGGGGATCCGGCGAACCGGCGGAATGCGAACCTCACGTCCTGGCCCAGGTGATCGAATCCCATGCCCCGCCCTCCCCCGCTCCGAAGTGATCGACCTTTCCGCGACTCGACCCTCGCTCGAGCCCGCTCCCGTCTCCGCTCCTCCAGCACCGTGGAGAAGAGGGCCCTCGTCTCCCGCAGGAAGAACCGCAGGAAGGGGATCGCCCCCCGACGCCGCGCCTCGGCACCGAGCTCCCGGAACGCCGCCACGGCCTCCTCTCCACAGGCGTCGCCCAGGGAGGGCAGGGCCACGCGAAGGAGGAAGGCGTACACCTTCCCGGACAGGGCCAGGAGCGTCCTCATGCCACGCCTTCCCCGGTCGCGGCGGACCCGCGGTGACCTCCGAGGGAGCTCCGTTCCGCCATCTCGTGGAGCTCCGAGATCCTGGCACCCTCCGCCCGGGCCACGCGCCGTCCGAGCTCCGTGATCCGGTAGTAGCGCCGTCGGGGTCCCCCGGAGGCCTCCCTCGGCGGAGCCGGCGCGTCCACGAGGAGTCCGTCGCCCACCATCCGCTTGATGGCCGCGTAGACCGTGCTCGTGCCCAGGACCGTCTTCCCGCCGCTTCGGGCCTCCACCTCCTTGATGACGGCGTATCCGTGGAGATCCTCATCCAGGAAGGCCAGGAGGATCTGGAAGGAGTGCGGAGCCAGGGGGAGGTATGCACCCGGGTCCCTGGGAGCGTTCATCTCGTCATCCTGGCCTGGAGGTTCCGGGCTCGAGCACTATTCCATACGATGGAATAGACAGTAGGAGTTTCACCCCCCCGGGTCCAGACCCCGGCACGGCGCGCCGCGTCGTCTTCCAGAGAGCCGACGCGGCGCTCAGGCTGCCCGTTCCCCCGCCCCAGCCACGCGCACCCGCTCATCACCTCCGATGTCGAAGCCCAAGGACACCTTCAGGGCGTCCCTGGCGCACACGGTGAGGCACGTCTGGCAGAGCATGCACTCGGTGGAAAGGACCCGCCTCCCCTCCCGGATGTAGGACAGGATGTCGATGTCCATGGGGCACATCTTCACGCACGCCTCGCACTCGTTGCAGCGGCTCATGTCGCCGCGGACCTTGAGGAGCGAGAAGCGCGCCGTGGCCTTGAGGGGCACGGTGACGGGACAGACGTACTTGCAGAACGCCCGGTTGTCGCGGAGCGCGAGGGCCATGCCCACCGCCACCGCGTAGTAGAGGGCGTTGCCCGCGACCATCCAGGCCAGCCCGGTGGGGCTCCCGTAGAAGAGTCGGTCTCCGTACGAGAAGGCGGCCCAGAGCACGACCATGAGGAGCGCGCTGGCGGCGAAATGGGCCACGCGGAGCCACTCCCATCGGCCCGGATCGCGGCCGGGGGAGCGCCGGAACGGGAGCAGGTCCAGGACCATGAGCGTCCAGCACGCCCACCCGCACCAGAGGCGACCGAAGAGCAGAGGGCCCACCACCTTTGCGACGAGGTAGTGGGTGACCACGCCGGCACCCAACCCGCTGAGCAGCGCCAGGAAGAGCCACTCGATCTGCAGGTTCTCGCTCTGCATGATCCCCAGGAACACCAGCAGGAAGCCCCCGACACCGACGAGGGTGAAGCGGCGCCCCCACTGCCTCTTCTTCCTGGGGAGGAGCGCGTAGAGCCCGAGCCCGATCGCGAGCACGGTGCCGAGGTACCCGAAGAGCACCAGGGGCTGGACGAAGCCGCTGGCCCTCCACGCGAGGAGGCCCAGGCCCCAGAAGAAGGCGGCGGCGACGCCGGGGACGACGAGCTTCCCGGAGGGAGAGGGCGGAGCTGGAGACATGGGTCACCTCCGGTCGGATCCGGACTCCAATCTCACACCGGGGGGCCTTCCCGCCCACGCGCCAGGGACGAGCGGGACCATGGCGTGACCGACGGGACGCGGAACCCTGGTGCTCGGAGGTGCCATGTCGGAGGTTCAAGCGATCATGGACACCCACGCCCCGCCCCCATCCGTGGCTTCCCCCCGAAGCGGCGGCCCCGACCGGCTCGCGCGCCTCGGCGTCGCGGTGGTCATCGGCTTCTTCATCGCCGACGGCCTCTTCCGGACCGCGTATTTCTACTTCGGGGCCCTGGCCGAGGGAGATCAAGAGAAGTTCCTCGCGCCGTTCATCGCGGAGATGTCCGCGTCCGTGGTGGTGGCGGCGCTCTTCTTCGCCTTCGTGCTCCCGATGGCCCGCCGTTTCCCGCTCTGGGGGCGGTGGCGTCAGAACCTCCTGCCCAACCTGGTTGGCCTGGTGGTCTACTCCCTGGCCAAGACCCTGCTCATGTGGGCGCTGCGCATGCCGCTTTGGCGGCTGGCGGGGCTGGGGGCCTACGACTACGGAGACGTGCTGTACCGCTTCCCGATGGAGGGCTCCAACGACATCCTGTTCTACGTCCTCATGGTGGGCGCGGTGCAGTTCTGGGACGAGTGGACCGCCCGTCAGGAGCGCGCCCTTCGCGAGGCCCGGCTGGAGGCCGCCCTCCACGAGACCCGCCTGCAGGCCCTCCAGGGCCAGCTTCAGCCGCACTTCCTCTTCAACACCCTCAACACCATCTCGTCGGTGATGTACGCCGACCCCGAGCTGGCGGACCGTCTCATCTCGCGGCTGTCCGACCTGCTCCGCTCCAGCCTCTCCGCACCGGAGCGCCCCGAGGTCTCGCTCGAGGAGGAGATCGAGATCCTGGACCGGTACGTGGAGCTCATGTCGGCCCGCTTCGGAGACCGCCTGTCCGTGTCCGTCTCGGTGGCACCGGAGGCGCGGGGCAGCGCCGTGCCGGTCTTCCTCCTCCAGCCCCTGGTGGAGAACGCCATCCAGCACGGGGTCGCCCGACACGCGGGCCCCGGCAGCGTGGAGGTGCGCGTCACGCGCGCGGGAGACCGGCTCCTCATCCGGGTGGCCGACGACGGACCGGGGATCGAAGGAGACCCCTACGAGGCGGTGGGCAAGGGCGTGGGGCTGCGGAACACGCGCGAACGCCTGGCGCATCTCTACGGGGACGGGGCGGCGCTCACGCTGCGCAACGGTGACGACCGCGGGTTGGACGTCACGGTGGAGCTCCCGTGCCGGCCGGCCGAGGAGTCCGCCGGAGCCGGCCGTGCCTGACACGAGCCGCCTCCGGGCCGTCATCGTGGACGACGAGCCCCACGCCCGGGCCAAGCTGCGGCGCTTCCTGGCCAGGGATGCCCGGGTGGAGCTGGTGGGCGAGGCCGAGGACGGCGTCGAGGCCCTCAGGGTCCTGGAAGCGACCCGTCCCGACCTCCTCTTCCTGGACATCCAGATGCCGGAGATGGACGGCTTC
>QKJM01001010.1 GCA_003249315.1 Archangium sp. | reverse complement strand
GTTCACCTTCTCCAGGTAGGTGTTCCACTCGTACGTCTCGATACGGGTCTTCAGGCCGATGGCGGCCAGGTCCGCCTGGATGGCGGTGGCCATCCGCACCGGCGCCAGCATGCCCGAGCCGCCCTGGGGCACGAGGAAGGTGAGCTCGGCCCCCTCCTGGCCGGCCTCGCGCACCAGCTCGCGGGCTCGCTCCGGGTCGTACGGGTACGGTCGCAGCGTGGAGTCATGGGCCCAGTCGAAGGCCGCGGGCACCGGCCCGGCGGCCACTGAGGCGGTGTCCTGTAACACGCCCTCCACCAGCGCCTGCTTGTCGATGGCGTAGTTGAGCGCCCGGCGCATCCGTACGTCCGAGAGGGGCGGCTCCCGGGTGTTGAGGATGAGGAACCACAGGTGAGGCCCGCTGCGCTCATGCACCTGGAAGCCCTCGGTATGGCGCAGCCAGCCCACGTTGTCCGGAGAGAGCTCCAGCACCAGGTCCACCCCGCCGGCGCGCAGCTCGGCCACGCGCGTCATCTCGTCCGTGAGAGGGCGGAAGACGAGTCGCTCCAGGGGTGGAGGCGGGCCCCAATAGGAGGGGTTTCGGTGGAGGACGATGCGGCGGCCCGGCTCGAAGGACTCGAGCTGGAAGGGTCCAGTGCCCGAGGGGTGTCGACCCACGTCACGCCCGTGGCGCCGGACGGCCTCGGGCGACACCATCAGCCCCGTGGGGTAGGCGAGGTTGGACAGCAGGGGGGCGAAGGGCTCGTCCAGCTCCAGCCGCACGGTGTGCGCATCCAGCACCTGCACCCGCTTCACGCTGGAGAAGAAGAAGGCGAGCGGAAAGGGGCCGGTGTCGTGGAAGGGGTGCTCCGGATCCAACATGCGCTCGAGGTTGAAGCGCACTGCCTCCGCGTCGAAGGGGGTGCCATCGTGGAAGCGCACGCCCTGGCGCAGGTGGAAGGTGTAGCTGCGCCCCTCGTCCTCCACCGTCCAGCGCTCCGCCAGCGCGGGCTCCACCCGCAGCGTGCCGTCGCGAAAGCGCACCAGCCCCTCGTAGAGGTTCACCGCCACTCGGAAGTCGGTGGAGCTGGTGGTGACGTGGGGATCCAACGCGCCCGGCTCGGCGCTCAGCCCCACCACCAGCGTGTTCGCCGGGGTGTCCCGTCCCCCGGGTGCCATCAGAACCAGGGCACAGAGCGCGACGAAGAGGGCCGTCAGGGCCCAGGTCATGAGCTTGATGGGATGCAGCGCTCCTCCTCGCGGTGCATGGTGTCGACTGCTACCAGGAGCCGCGATCCCTCGGGCGTGCATGCTCGGGCACGGCACCTGGACCGGAGACTCCGCGGACGCTCCTCCCCGGATGTGGGCTCGAGCGAACGGACCGTGAGGACGATGATGACGCACCCCGCGTCGTGGGGCAACCCGGAGCGGTCGCCCTCACCACAGGTCATGCGCGCGCAGCAGTGTTCCCAGCGAGTCACTTCCCTCCTGGTACTCGCGGAAGACCTTCCGGCTCTCCTCCTCCGTGGGATTTCTCCAGAGCAGCTCCTCGTGGCCGTCGACGCGCTCGAGCCCGCACAAGTGGAGGGAGGCACGTAGCTCCTCGGCGGAGCCGGGCCGGAGCTGGTCGATCAGGAACGGATTCTGGCTGGTGAGAAAGGACTGTCGAGTGCCCAGCTCACGCACGCACGCCTCGACGAGGCGTGGGTGGAGCCCGTTGGCCAGCTCGTCGGCGATGACGAAGTCCTCGTTCACATCCAGATAATAGAGGAAGGACAGCAGCCGCTTCTGCCCGTGGCCGAGGTGCTCCGCCGACAGCTCCGAGCCATCGCTCCGGGTGAAGTGGAAGCCGAAGCGGCCGAACTCCAGTCGCCCGCCGTTCTGGTACGCCCGCTTCTCCAGCAGCTCCACGCGGAATTTCCCCGTGGCGAAGCCGGTCAGGGCGATGAACTTCGCCAGGAAGTTCTGCTCCGGGTCTTCGGGCAGGAACTCGAGGATGTCGGCCGGAGGCCCCTTCTCCACCCGGGCACGCAGCCGGCCCGGCATCCACGTGGGCAGCGCCATCAGTCCGAGCGGGAACACCTCGTCACCGTGCATCTCCATCCCGTAACGGATGGCGCCGATCTTCTCGAACATCCCGAGCGAATCGTCGAAGAGCGAGGGGCTCAGCAGGAAGGTGCGGCGCAGCAGCTCCTTGAGGCGCTCCTTCACCTCGGGCTCGAGGTACTGGGCCGTCATGAAGATGAGGATCCACAAGGTGCGATCCAACACCGACCACCGGTGCATGTTCTGCGAGTAGCCCGGCTGTCCGTCCACCTCGCAGGAGAGGCTCTCTTCGTCGGCGCGCACCACCAGCCGGGGGCCGGGCGCGTCGAGTTGGAGCGTCACTTCGATGGATGGCTCCAACTTCGGTCCGGACCCGGGAGTCCTCGGAGGCACGAGCGCCGACTCCCGGGGGTCGATCACCACCTCCAGAGGGCCGGTGTGCTCCTCGTTGCGGACGTGGGCGTGGATCTTCATCCCGGGGAAGCGGAGCTCGTACTCCAGGGAGAAGGCTTCGTGACTCAGCTCGGAGAAGTCCGCGCAGAGGAGGCGGGAGATGAGCTCCAGCAACATCGTCTTGCCGGTGCCGTTGTCGCCGAGCACCAGGTTGATCGACGGGCCGAAGGTGAACTCCGCGCCGGGCGCGACGCCCCGATACCTGTGAATCTTCAGCTTCTCGAGCTTCATGGCGGTCCATCCGGTTCCAGGCGTGGCCGGGGTGTCGGCGATGGACCCAAGGATAGTGACTCGATGCACGCGGATGCACGAAGTGTCGGACGCCTCGCCCTGTCCGATCGTCCGCGTTGCGCGGCCGGGCCACATCCCCTCGCACGGTAGAAGAGGCGCGAAGCGCCCGGCTCAGGTATGAGTTCGTCTTTTGTCCACCATGCAACTGCGCGCTCCCAACGTCTTCGTACTCATCGTCATCATCCTTGCCGCGGTGGCCGGGCTCTCCTGGGTGCTGCCCGGAGGCCGGTTCGAGCGGGCCTCGGTGCAGACGGAGCTGGGCAAGCGGGAGGTGGTGGTCGCAGGCTCCTACAAGGAGGTGACGGCGGTGCGGCAGGGCCCGTGGGATGTGCTCAAGGCGCCCATCCGCGGGTTCGAGGCCGGTGCGGAGGTCATCGGCTTCATCCTCCTGGTGGGAGGGGCATTCGGGGTGCTCAACCGGACGGGGGCCATCATGGCCTTCCTCACCTGGCTGGCGGAGAGGGTGGGCCGCAGCCACGCGCGCTTCGCGGTCATCCCCATCCTGATGTTCACCTTCAGTCTGGGAGGGGCCCTCTTCGGCATGAGCGAGGAGACGCTCGTCTTCGTGCTGGTCACCATCCCCCTGGCGGTGGCCCTGGGGTTCGACACCATGACGGGGATCGCCATCCCCTTCGTGGGCTCGCAGGTGGGCTTCGCGGCCGCCTTCGTCAACCCCTTCACCCTGGGCATCGCCAAGGGCATCGCCGAGCAGCCCTTCGATGCGGGGAAGGACTACCGGATTTTGTGCTGGTTCATCCTCACCACCTTCTGCACCGGGCTGGTGCTCGCGCATGCGTACCGGGTGGCCCGGGAGCCCTCCGCCAGCCCCACCCCCAGGCTGGACGAGACGTGGCGTCAGAAGGTGTCCGAGCACCCGGTGGATGTGGCGGGGGGGTTCTCCCGGCGGCACCTGCTGGTGCTGCTGGCCTTCGCGGGGAGCATGGTGATGCTCTCGGTGGGGGCGCTACGCTGGGACTGGTACATCGTCGAGCTGTCTGGCCTGTTCCTGGGCATGGCGCTCGCTTGCGGGCTGGTCAGCGGGCTCTCCGGCCGGGAGATGGCCGAGGCCTTCGTGGACGGAGCCAAGGACCTGGCGGCCGCTGCCCTGCTCGTCGCCTTCTCCCGCGCGATCCTCATCCTCGCGGAGGACGGGCAGATCATCGACACCTTGCTCCACGGGTTGGCTTCGGTGCTGGGGACGCTGGAGCCCTGGCTCATCGCCCAGGCGATGTTCTTCGTACACACTTTCATCAACTTTTTCGTCCCCAGTGGGAGCGGGCAGGCGGCCTTGACGATGCCCCTCATGGTGCCGCTGGCGGACCTGCTCCACATCCACCGCGAGACGGCCATCCTCACCTTCCAGTTCGGTGATGGCTTCACCAACCTCATCATCCCCACCAGCCCGGTGGTGATGGGTGTGGTGGCCGTGGCCCGGATGGACTACGGCCAGTGGTTCACCTGGATGGGGAAGCGGCTCCTGCTCATCTACCTGCTGGCCATGCTGCTGGTCGCGTTCATCCCTTATTGAGGGAACTTCGGGATTCAGGAGGACTTGGCTAGACTGTCGGGAGCGGGCGTCGTGTCGTACCAGTCGAGGTCTCCCCCTTGCCCTCCGTTCCCAAGATTTCCGACCGCTTCTTCCGGGACTCCTCCGGTTCGACGGAGGGGGGTCCGCATGCGTTGCGGGGGTCGTCTTCCGGTGTCGAGGCGGAGGACGCGGAGCGGCTGAGGCTGGCCTTGGAGAGCGTGGCGGATGGTCTGTGGGACCTGAACGTCGGCACGGGAGCGCTGTTCGTGGACTGCCGCTGGCTGGGCATGCTGGGCCTGGAGGCTCCGGTGTCCACCCGCGAGGACTGGCAGGCGCTGTGCCACCCGGAGGATCTCCCGGAGTTCGAGCGGCGCTTCCACGAGCACCTGGTGGGGCGGACCCCCGGCCTCTCGCTCGAGTACCGGATGCGACACCAGGGGGGCCCGTGGGTGTGGGTGTTGTGTCGGGGTCGGGCGGTGGCTTTCGACGAGCAGGGCCGCCCGCTGCGCATGGTGGGTACCCACATGGACGTCTCCGCCAGCAGGCGCCGCGAGGAGCGGCTGAACGCGCTGGTGCAGGTGATCCCGGATCTCATCTTCCGCATGCGCGGCGATGGCACCTTCCTCGATGTGCGGATCAATGATCCGGAGGAGCGGGTCCTGCCGCCCGAGTCCGTCATCGGCGTCAACGTTCGGGATCTGCCGGTGCCTCGCAGCTTCTCGGACAGGGCGGTGGAGCATGTGCAGCGCGCCATCCGGGAGAAGAGCCTGGTGGTGTACGAGTACGAGCTGGAGGTGATGCGAGGGCTCCAGTCCTACGAGTCGCGGATCGTCCGGAGCGGGCCGGACGAGGCGGTGTGCATCATCCGCAACATCACCGAGCGCAAGGAGGCGGATGCGCTGCTGCGGAAGCAGGAGGAGGAGCTGCGGCGCCATCGGGATCAACTGGAGGAGCTGGTGCAGAGCCGCACCGAGAAGCTGCGGCAGGCGACGCGCGAGCTGGAAGAGCAGCAGATGCAGCTCATCCATGCGGAGAAGATGGCCTCGTTGGGGCAGATGGCGGCGGGGGTGGCGCACGAGATCAACAACCCCGTGAGCTACGTGACGAGCAACCTGGGCCGGCTGGACGAGTACGTCGCGAGCCTCACGCCGCTGCTGCAACTGCTGGGCGAACTGCTGGATGCGCATGAAAAGGAGTCCCCGGGGCGGGCGGAGGAACTGCTTGCACGCCTGCGCGCCCAGTGGGAGCAGGGGGACGTGGAGTTCATCCTGGAGGATCTGCCCGAGCTCATCGAGGAGTCTCAGGTGGGCACCCGGCGCATCAAGGAGATCGCCCGGAGCCTGAGGACGTTCGCGCGGGAGGACAGCGGGAAGCCGGAGCTGGTGGACGTGAACGAGGAGCTGGAGTCCACGCTGAGGATGGTGTGGAACGAGCTGAAGTACAAATGCGAGGTGAAGCGCGACTTCGGGACGCTGCCGCGAGTGAGCTGTCACCCGACGCAGCTCACCCAGGTGTTCGCCAACCTGATGGTGAACGCGGCGCACGCCATCGAGACCCGGGGAGAGCTCCGCCTCCGCACGAGGCAGGAGGGGAGCGAGGTGGTGGTGGAGATCGAGGACACGGGGAAGGGGATGGCGCCGGAGACGCTGAAGAAGCTGTTCACGCCCTTCTTCACGACGAAGCCGCGGGGACAGGGCACGGGGCTGGGTCTGTCCATCAGCTACGGCATCATCGCGCGGCACCAGGGACGCATCGACGTGAAGAGCGAGCCTGGCCAGGGCAGCACCTTCACCATCCGCCTGCCCGTCGCGAAGAGTGAGCCGACGGGAGGCGCGGAGTCATCGCCCGGAGCCAGCTCTTCTACCGGTTGAGGATGGACTCCACCGCGGCCCGGGCGATGGGGTGGTAGCGCTCGGCGTAGCGCTGGAAGAGGCCGCGCGCCAGCACCTTGCCCTCCGTGTCCGCCGCCAGCGCTCCGTACAGCGGCTTGAGGTACTTCATCCTCCCCACCTCGCCCAGGAAGCTCTCCACTCGCTCCAGAGCCGGCTCCCAGCCTCCCCGTAGGGCCACCGCCAGCCACGACACCAGTATCTCCGCGTTCTGGCTCTTCGTCAGGTGGAAGCGCTCGTCCAGTCGCTGGAGCAGCGCTCTCTCGGGGCGGGCCGGCAGCCACTCGATGTAGAGCTGCCACTCGGCCGGCGTCCAGTCCTTCACCTCCTCCTCCGTGGGCACCTGGTCCTTCATCGCCTCCAGCCGCTCCAGCCGCTCCGATCGCGGCACCGGCGCGCTCTCGGGAATCCCCGGCCGGTACAGGTACGCGTCCGCGTTCGCCTTCTCCAGTACCCCCGGCAGCTCCTTCTCCGCGAAGTCGATGAACTGCTCCGTCGTCAGCGCTTGGAAGCGGTGCGACTCCAGATAGCGCCGCAGGAAGTCGTCGAAGCGCTCCCGGCCCACCGTCTTCTCCAGCGCGCATAGCAGGAGGTAGCCCTTCTCGTACGGTATCTGCGAGAAGGCCTCGTCTGGATCCACCCCCGCCAGACGCGTACGCAGCATCGTGAGCTGCGGGTGCTCCCGGAGGTGCTCCATCGCGTCTTCCAGCGCGCGCCTCCCCAGCGCCGCGTGCAGCGTCGCTACCTCCGGTCCGTGCAGCGCCTCCAATATCCGCCGCTCGGCGAAGACGGTGAAGCCCTCGTTCAGCCAGAAGTGCTCGGCCGACGCGTTCGTCACCAGGTTGCCCGTCCACGAGTGCGCCAGCTCGTGCGCCACCACGCTCACCTGGCTCTTGTCCCCCGCCAGCAGCGTGGGCGTGAGGAACGTCAGCCTCGGGTTCTCCATCCCCCCGTACGGGAAGGACGGCGGCATCGTCAGCAGATCGAACCGCTCCCAGTCATACGGCCCGAAGAGCGCCTCCGCCGCGCGCAGCATGGCGTCCACGTCCTCGAACTCCGCGGCCGCCTCCTCCAGCACCTCGGGCTCGGCCCACACCCGGGAGCGCGGCCCCAAATCCCGGGAGGCCAGCCTCCCCACCGCGAAGGCCAGCAGGTAGGGCGGTATCGCCTGCGGCATCTCGAAGCGCTCCACCGCCTCTTCCCCCTGCTCCTCCCGGCTCACGAAGCCCGCCGCCATCACCGCCTTCAGCTCCTTGGGCACCGTCAGCTCCGCCCGGAAGCGCAGGCGGACCCTCGGCGTGTCCTGCAGCGGCACCACCGAGCGCGCATGGATGGCCTGGCACTGGCTGAAGAGGTACGGGTGCTGCCCGCCCGCCGTCTGCGCCGGTGTCAGCCACTGCAGCGCGCTCGCCCGCGGGGATGTCCGGTAGCGGATGGTCAGCTCCCTCATCCCCGAGGGCAGCTCCACCCGCAGGCGGCTGCCGAGGATGGGCTCGGGTGGGGAGAGGTGGTAGCCCAGCGGTCGGCCCTGAGCGTCCACGACCGAGAGGATCTCCAGATCGCGCGTGTCGAGATCCAACGGGCCGGCGGAGGCCTCCTTGAGGAGGAGCGTGGCCTCCGCGTGCAGGCGCTGGGTTTGGAAGTCCACCCGGGCCTTCCAGGTGAGGGACTCCGTCTCCGGCTGGAGGTCGTCGTTGTACGAGTGGGGATCACGTCGGGCCATGGGGTTGCACCTTAGCCTCCACCGGCTCGCGAGGGGGATCGCAGGTGCCGGTTGACTTTCGGGTCAATAGTCGCGATGTCTCGGGCCATCCTTTTTTCATGGGAGCCTGTTTCGATGACGATGCGGATCCGCAAAGTGGCAGTGCTGGGAGCGGGCGTGATGGGCAGCGGCATCGCCGCGCACCTGGCGAACTCGGGAGTGCGCGCGCTTCTGCTGGACATCGTGCCGCCGAAGGCCGCCCCCGGTGAGGACACGGCCTCCAAGGCCTTCCGCAACAAGTTCGCCCTTGGGGCGCTGGCCAACCTGCGCAAGCAGAAGCCGAGCCCCATCACCTCGGAGCAGTCGCTCGGCTTCATCGAGGTGGGCAACTTCGAGGACGACATGGCCCGGCTCGCCGAGTGCGACTGGGTGGTGGAGGTGGTGAAGGAGGACATGGCCATCAAGCAGGCCCTGTTCGCCAAGGTGGAGCAGCACGCGCGCAAGGACGCGATCGTCAGCTCCAACACCTCGGGCCTGTCCATCAAGGGCATGCTGGAGGGTCGCTCCGCCGAGTTCCGCAAGCGCTTCCTCGTCACCCACTTCTTCAACCCCGTCCGCTACATGAAGCTGTTGGAGCTGGTGGCGGGTGAGGAGACGGACCCCGAGCTGGTGAAGCAGGTCCACCGCTTCGGCGAGGAGGTGCTCGGCAAGGGCATCGTCTACGGGAAGGACACCACCAACTTCATCGCCAACCGCATCGGCGTGTACGGGATGATGCGGACGATCGCCGAGATGCAGAAGGCCGAGCTGTCCATCGAGGAGGTGGACAAGATCTTCGGCCCGGCGATGGGTCGCCCCAAGTCGGCCATCTTCCGCACCGCGGACATCGTGGGTCTGGACACCTTCCTGCACGTGGCGAAGAACTGCTACGACACGCTCACCCAGGACGAGGAGCGGGAGATCTTCGCCGCCCCCGACTTCCTGCAGCAGATGGTGCAGAAGGGGATGCTGGGCGACAAGAGCGGCGGCGGCTTCTACAAGAAGGACCGCAGTGGCGGCGGCAAGGAGATCCTCGCGTTGGATCTCAAGACGCTGGAGTACCGGTCGCAGGCGAAGGTGCGCTACGACTCGCTGGGCGCCGCCCGGGAAGTGGAGAACGTGCGCGAGCGCGTGGCCGTGGTGATGAACGGCCAGGACAAGGCCGCGAAGTTCGCCGAGCAGGTGACGCTGGACGTGCTGGCCTACAGCAGCCGGCGGATTCCGGAGATCGCCGACGACGTGGTGAACGTGGACCGCGGCGTGCGCTGGGGCTTCGGGTGGGACCTGGGGCCCTTCGAGACGTGGGACGCCTACGGGGTGCGCAAGGGCGTGGAGCGGATGAAGGCGCTGGGGATGAAGCCCGCCGCCTGGGTGGAGGAGATGCTCGCCGCCGGCCGTGAGTCCTTCTACGGCGTGGAGGGCACCCGCGACACCTACTGGGACATCCCCAGCAAGTCCGTGAAGGTGGTGCCGGAGAACGCCCGCACGCTGCGCGTGGAGTACCTCAAGCGCGGCAACAAGCGGATCGCCGGCAACGACAGCGCCACGCTGTGGGACATGGGCGACGGGGCGACGCTGCTGGAGTTCCACTCGAAGATGAACTCCATCGACGACAGCATCATCGAGATGATGAACACCGCCCTGGACGAGACGGAGAAGAACTTCCGGGGCCTGGTCATCGGCAACGATGGGGCGAACTTCTCGGCGGGCGCCAACATCATGGCGATGCTGATGGCGGCCAAGAGCGAGGACTTCGACGCCATCCGGAAGATGGCGGCGGCCTTCCAGGCGGCCAACCAGCGGATGCGCTACAGCCCGGTGCCTGTGGTGACGGCGCCCTTCAACCTGACGCTGGGCGGCGGCGCCGAGTCGGCCATGGGCGGCAATGCCATCCAGGCCTCGGCCGAGCTGTACATGGGCCTGGTCGAGGTGGGCGTGGGCCTCATCCCCGGCGGCGGCGGCACGATGCAGCTCCTGCGCAACGTGTACGGCCCGTACGCGGCGGACAAGGACTTCGACGCGCTGCCCTTCCTCAAGAAGGTGTTCCTGACCATCGGCACGGCGAAGGTGGCCACCAGCGCCGAGGAGGCGCGCGAGGCGGGCTTCCTCTCGCAGCAGGACGGCATCAGCGCCAACCGGGACTTCCTGCTCTCGGACGCGAAGGCGCGGGTGCTGGGCATGGCCGACGCGGGCTTCCGCGCGCCTCGGCCCACCCGCTTCCGCCTGCCCGGGTCCAGCGGCTACGCCACCATCGACATGATGCTCTACGACATGGAGCTCAACGGGCAGGTCTCCGCGCATGACCGGAAGATCGGCCAGAAGCTGGCTCGGGTGCTCACCGGCGGCGACACCAGCCCCTCGGTGCTGCTCACCGAGGAGCGGCTGCTGGAGCTGGAGCTGGAGGCCTTCCTGAGCCTGTGCGGCGAGGAGAAGACGCAGGATCGGCTGATGTACATGCTCGAGAAGGGCAAGCCCCTGCGCAACTGAGCCCGCACCGTTACGGATTGGTTCCAAGTCAGTGATTCGAGATCTTGAAGCCCGGGGTTGCCCCCCGGGCGAGGAGACAGACAGATGCCCGGTCGAGTCGTGATTGCCAGCGCGGTGCGGACCCCGTTCACCCGCGCGCACAAGGGAGAGTTCAAGGACACCCGGCCGGACACGCTCGCGGCCCTCGCCATCAAGGAGGCCGTTGCCCGCGTCCCCGGTCTGAAGCCCGAGGAGGTGGAGGACGTCATCATCGGCTGCGCCATGCCCGAGGCGGAGCAGGGGATGAACGTCGCTCGCAACGCCGCCCTGCTGGCCGGGCTGCCGGACAGCGTGCCGGGGATGACCATCAACCGCTTCTGCTCGTCGGGCACGCAGTCCATCGCCCAGGCGGCGCAGGCCATCCAGGCGGGGATGATCCAGGTCGCCGTGGCCGGTGGCACCGAGTCCATGACCATGGTTCCCATGGGTGGCAACAAGGTGAGCGCCAACCCGGACATCATGGAGAAGCACCCGGAGGTCTACACCTCCATGGGCGCCACCGCGGAGAACATCGCCTCGCGCTACAACGTGACGCGCGAGGACGCGGACAAGTTCGCCTACGAGAGCCAGCGCCGGGCGGCCACCGCTCGCGAGCAGGGGAAGTTCCAGGATGAGATCTTCCCGGTGACGACCACCGTCTACGGCGACGATGGCACGGCGATGCAGGTAACCGTCTCGGTGGACACCATCCTCCGCCCGGAGACCACGCTGGAGGGCCTGGGGAAGCTCAAGCCGGCCTTCAACCCCAAGGGCGTGGTGACGGCCGGAAACGCCTCGCCGCTCACCGACGGTGGTGCGGCGGCGGTGGTGATGAGCGAGGAGAAGGCCCAGCAGCTCGGGGTGAAGCCGCTCGGCTACTTCATCGACTACCAGGTGGCCGGTGTTCCGCCGGAGATCATGGGCGTGGGTCCGGTGCCCGCCGTCCGCAAGCTGCTGGCGAAGAACAACCTCAAGATCGAGGACATCGACGTCTTCGAGCTGAACGAGGCCTTCGCGGCGCAGTCCCTGTATTGCATCCGGGAGCTGGGGATTCCCATGGACAAGGTGAACCCCAACGGCGGCGCCATCGCCCTGGGTCACCCGCTGGGCGTGTCCGGCACTCGCATGGTGGCCACCATCCTCCGTGAGCTGAAGCGCCGCAACGGTCGCTACGGCGTGGTGACCATGTGCATCGGCGGCGGCATGGGCGCGGCCGCGCTCATCGAGGTGGCGAAGTAGTTCTCCAGGTAGTTTCTCAGGGCCGGGGTGGGATGTTGCTCACCCCGGCTCTGCTACTGGAGTGAAGGAGGCTCCTCGTACCTTGGCGGCCTCGAGGGCTCGGGCCAGGTCTTGTGAGACCAGGATCCCTCTGAAGGCCGAACCTCCACTGCCGAAGTATTCCCGTGTCTTCGCCATGTGGGACGAAGGTTCGGTCACGAGAGGAGGGAAGGGACCTCGGACCACGGGGAGGAACTTGGGTCGTCCGCAGCGGGTGCAGCGTTCTGCTTCGAGGCCCTCTGTCTTCACGCCCACCTCTTCCTGGACGACGAGCTGAACCACCGTCTTCAGCTCGGCTCCCTTGGTGTTGAGGACCGGTCGGCAGCCGATCCCGTGCGGGCGGAAGATGGCGCTCCAGATCTCGGGCGTCACGAAGAACTCATCGTGGATCCAGTGGAGTTGAAGGATGCTCCTGCGACCCCACCTGGGCTCGGCTTTCATCTGGAAGGGAGCCTTCTGCTTCAGGCCGAGGCTACACCCTTCGCAGAAATCGGTCAGATCGTAGGTTGCTGTCCGATAGCCGATGTGGGTGTCCTCTGGCTGTGGGTATCCATGCTGCCAACCCGGTTCCAGCGCGAGCCAGCGCGCCTCGGTGATTTCCTTCTTCGAGAACTTCGTGCTGATGAGGTCAAAGGCGTCTCTCCGGGTAATCCATGACTGAAGGGCAGGCCACGCCTCATAGGCTTCGTCGATCTCGAAGGTGACCAGCCCGCTCGCTCCCACGACGATGCCCATGGTCGCCAGTTCACGGCGAATCTCGGGCGTCGAGTCGATGGAGATGCGATGAATGATTTGCATCGTTGTCCTCCTACAACTCAAGAGCCTTCAAGATTTCGGGGTACTTTGAGTAGATCCTCCTCGCTGCGTTGAGCACCTTCTCTCGGCTCGTCTTTGCGCCGCTATTTCCGTAGGGAATGAGATGGCGCCATGCATTCGTGAAAGCTTGGTGTTCAGCCGGTGTCACTGCGATTGCGAGCATCTTCAGTCTGTCCTGCTGCATCACGTCCGAAAATCTCTGTTCGATCAGGTGATGGGATCGTAGTCCAGTACCTTGAAGGATTCTTCGTAACTGACTGTACGGCTTGATTCCAAATTCGGCTGCTCTCGAGAGATTTCCAAAGGCGGTCGTTGCTCCCCGCGCGGCAATCCCAACTGGCTTGGACAAAGGGGGGAGGGCAGCCGCGTTCGCTCCCGATGTCTGGCTCAGGAGCCGCATCGTATCGGCCATGCCCTGGTAGTACTGGTCGCTGAACTCCTCCTGCGCCTTGTCGAGTTCGTCGGTGCCGAAATTGGCCGGCATCGGAACTTCCGGCGCGGCTTCTCGGAAGAGGGCTCTCCGGTCGGCTGGCGGCATCTCCGAGAGTTCGCCCGCCGTGACATGCTCCGCAGTGCGTGAGGCAGCTTCGGAGG